>JAQZAY010000021.1 GCA_029239415.1 Pseudomonas sp.
CAGCGTTGCGCACGCCGTGGACATGACGATCACGGCCCGCTACGCCGGTGGTACCGACAGAGAGTTTCAGAACACCACGCCACCCTCTGGCTACTGCATGGTCGAGCCTGATTTTTGCGGCAGAGAAGAGACCGTGGGTCTACCGATCACCTATACCCGCGTGGCCGAGCAATACGCGGCTGATGTGCGCAGCAGGTACTACCTGCGCATGCCTGCCAGCAGGAAAGTGACCGTGACCAATCACCGTGGTGAAACACACGACCTTACCTTCATGTTTACCGTATTTACCCAGGAGGTGGTGGAGAAATCCGGTCTTCAACCTCCGGTCATGACGTCGCTCGTACAAGGCGGATGCAATTGGTTGATCGGGGAGTGGGAAGATGCGGCTGGTCCAGGAGGAGGGCCACCACGCGCTGCGCGCTACGCCTGGATGATCAAGAACCCGGCCAGTCCTCAGGGTTGCTACTCCGATGCAGACGATGGATACGCCGGTAAAGTGACGGTTTCAGAGGTGTCGGACTTCGCCGTCGGCTACCGCTTGCAGTTGCCCAACCCGAACCGCATGCGTCAGGGCACCTACCGAGGGTCCACGACCTATCTGGTCGGTCCAGGTGGCGACATCGACCTGGGCAATGGTGTCAGCAACCTCAACAGCAATAGCTTGACGCTGAATTTCGAGCTGGTGGTCGAACATGCCCTGGATGTCCGCTTTCCCCCAGGCACCGACCGAGCGGTCCTCGAGCCACCCGGCGGCTGGCAGGCATGGCTGGGCGGCCGCGGTGTCCCCCCCCGCCTGCACCGGGATCTACCGCTGTACCTGTGGTCCACCGGACCCTTCAGCGTGTTCAAGCGGTGCGAGTTCGAGGTCGGCGACAACTGCGCGGTGCGCAATGCCGCCCATCATCAGGTGCCGGTGCAGGTGGCGCTGAGCATGCCGCCCGGTGTCTCGTTGAGCGACTCGCAAGTACGCCGCGTGCCGATACCCAGTGGGATGGGATCGCCGTTGAGGCTCGACCAGTCGACCCCAATCGCCGACCAGCGAGGTGAACTGCACTTCGAAATCGACCAAAGCGGAGTGGACCAGATGACAGCCCACGCTGGGAGCACCTATGAGGGCAAGGTG
Source organism: Pseudomonas sp. (assembly GCA_029239415.1). The sequence continues at coordinate 1,124 of JAQZAY010000021.1, forward strand.
ACGATCGTGTTCGATGCCGAACTGTAAAAAATTGCCATGGGAAATTTCAACATTCATTTAGGAAATTTCCCACAGTTTCTTTCTTGTGGATCAGTGAATAATGAAACCCCGTGATATCGACTGGCTATTATCGAGGAGGAGCACGATGAATGTTCGCAAGTACCTGCCGCTCCTGTCGCACTGCTGCTGCCATGGCCGGCGTACGCGGTTCCAGAGCTTAACGTAGGCGCGCTTTACGATTACCTGGAGCCCACATCCAGCACCCTGGTCAAACGGGTGCGCAATGGCGGTGACAGCACCGCCTTTGTCAAGGTCAGCGTGGCCGAGCTGGTCTACGACGAGCACGGCATTGCCCACGAGATCGACCTGGAAGGGGTGCCCCTGTCTGAACGCGGCCTGGTGGTCAGCCCGGCGCGGCTGATCGTGCCAGCGCGTGGCATGCAGGCGATGCGCGTGCTGTACCGCGGTGAACGCGACAGGGAGCGCTATTTCCGCTTGCGTTTCATCCCGGTGCTGCCGGAGCAGGGCGATGGTTTTGCGGTCAGCGCCGAAGAGGCCAAGGCCTATGGAGACAGCCTCAAGGCCGGTGTCCAGCTGCTGGCCGGCTTCGGCACCTTGCTGTTCGTGCGCCCCGCCGAGACGCACTACCAGACCCGCACCGAGGGCCAGGGCGGCAAGCTGACGGTGGAGAACCAGGGCAACAGCACGGTGGTACTCGATCACTTCCGCGTGTGCACGGCGGCGGGCAAGCAGTGCAGGCCTGCTACCAAGCACCACCTGCCGCCCGGGCGTATCCGACAGTTCGAGGGCGGGCCCGGACAGGTGTTCGAGTTCGAGTTGCATGAAGGAAAGCAGCACAGGCAGGTGACCGTGCAGGGATGAGCAGCCGAGGTGCTGGATGCAGGACGTTTATTCCAACGAGGATGGATCATGTACAAAGTACTGGTGGTCGACGACCACCCTTTCATTCGCGCCAGCGTCTGCATGCTGCTGCGCAAGGACCGCATCGAGGTCGTCGGCCAGGCGGACAACGGCGTCGATGCCCTGCGCCTGGCGCGCGAGGTTTCGCCGGACCTGGTGATTCTCGACATCACCATGCCTGGCCTCGATGGCCTTGAGGTCACTACCCGAGTCAAGGCCATGGAGCGACCGGCCAAGGTGCTGGTGCTCAGCTCGCACCTGCCCGAGTCGTTCTCGCTGCGCTGCATGCAGGCGGGTGCCGCAGGCTATGTGTCCAAGACCGACGACCTCAGCGAACTGGGCAAGGCGGTGCGCGCGGTGATGTCCGGCTACACCTACTTTCCCGAAGTGGCGCTCAGCTCGGTCAGCCGGTGCGACGTGCGCGCGTCCGAGGCCCAGTGCCTGGCCAACCTCAGCGACCGCGAGTTGCTGATCCTGCAGCAGCTGGCACGCGGCCTGAGCAACAAGGAGATCGCCGAAGTGATGTTGCTGAGCAACAAGACCATCAGCACCTACAAGGGGCGCCTGATCGAAAAACTGCGGGTCCGGTCCCTGGTAGACCTGGCCGATCTGGCCAGGCGAAACCAGCTGATCTAGAGGCATGCACACGCCGGTCATCGTATCGCTGCTCTCGTGTTGCCTGCTTGGCATCGCCCTGGCGAGCATCGCCATCATCCGGCTGCGCGACTTGCACCGCCAGCTTGCCGAGCTGCGCCGCGCCAAGGAAGAAGCCGAGCGCGTCAACCACCGCAAGTCACGTTTCCTGGCCACCATGAGCCATGAAATCCGCACGCCCTTGAATGCCGTGCTGGGCATGCTCGAGCTCGCCTCGCACAAGGCCGCCCAGGGCGTGCTCGACCGGCTGAGCATCGACATCGCCGCCGACGCCGCGCGCGGGCTGCTGGAGCTGATCGGCGATGTGCTGGATATCTCGCGGATCGAGTCGGGCCGCCTCGAGCTGGCACCGCAGCCGGTGCAGTTGCGCGAACAGGTGGCGCGCATCGTCCAGCTGTTCGAGCAGCAGGCCAGCAGCAAGGGCCTGGAACTGCTGCTGGAGCTGCAGGGCGAGGTGGATGTCGATGTGCTGCTCGACCCACTGCGCTTCAAGCAAGTGCTGGGCAACCTGATCAGCAATGGCATCAAGTTCACCCAGGCTGGCCAGGTGAGCGTGCGGGTGAGCGCGCGCTCCGATGGCGAGCACATCGGCGTCAGCATGGTCGTCGAGGATTCAGGCATCGGCATTGCCGAAGCCGACATGGCGCAGATTGGCAAGCCGTTCTGGCGCGCCAGTGGCCAGGGCTGTACCGCCCGTACCGGTGCGGGCCTGGGATTGGGCATCAGCCGCACGCTGTGCGAGTCGATGGGGGGACGCATGCGGGTGCAGAGCACGCTGGGTCAGGGCACCCGGATCGATATCCAGATGCAGCTGCCCCGCGCGAGCAGGCGGGCTCCAGCGCCGGCCCGGCCCTTGTCGATCGAGCCCCGGGCGCCCGAGGATGAGCGTCGTGTGCTGGTGGTCGATGATTGCCCGGTCAACCGTACCCTGCTGCAGCAGCAGCTGAGCTACCTGGGCTACCGGTCGGCCCAGGCCGAGGATGGCGCCGCCGGCTTGCGGCGCTGGCTGGCCGAGCCGTTCGACGTGGTCATCTGCGATTGCAGGATGCCCAGGCTCGACGGCTACGCGTTGGCGCGGGCCATGCGCGAGCACGAGCGGCGCCGAAGCAAGGTGCCCTGCCAGATACTGGGCTACACCGCCAATGCCGTGCCTGAAGAGCGACATCGCTGCCGCGCCGCGGGCATGGACGACTGCCTGTTCAAACCCTTGAGCCTGCAAGGGCTGGGCATGGCGCTCGCGGCATCCCGACCGGGTGCGCAGGCCAATGAACGCACCCTGGACATCAGCAGCCTGCGGCGCATGACGGTGTGCGACCCGCTGGCCCTGGAGGGCCTGCTGGACGAGCTGCGCAGCAGCAATCGACGGGACCTGCAGAGCCTGGCGGCACTGGTTGCCGGTCCAGACCTTGCCGCACTGGCCGCGCTGGCGCACCGGATCAAGGGCGGGGCCCGGCTCATCAAGGCTCATCGGGTGATCAGTGCCTGCGAGCAGGTGGAATTCAACTGCAACGCGAGGGCGCTCGAGTCAGGAAAGCTGGACAGGCAGGTAGAGGTGTTGCGAGGGGCATTGCTGCAGCTGGAGGAAGAGCTGCAAGACCATCGGGTGGCCTGAGGGCCTTCTCGCTGGCTGGCCGGCGAGAAGGCGGCTCACTCAAGGCCGGGTCATATCTTGCCCATCAGCAACAACACGAGCAGCACGACCAGGATCACGCCAAGGATGCCGGACGGGCCATAGCCCCAGGACCGCGAATGGGGGAACACGGGTAAGCCACCAATCAAGAGCAGGATCAGGATGATGATGAGGATCGTGGTCATGTCGTTGTCCTTGCGTGAAGAAGAGGATGTCGAATACAGCCTTCCATGCGGCCGTCGATAGCCTTGGCCGCTTGTAGAATGGGACTGGTGCAGGCGCGCAAAAGTTTAATCCGCTGCCTGCCGCCCTTTTGCCCGCGCCATTCAGCAACCTGATAGCACGCCGCCTGGGAACTTCGCCTGGCTACACTGGCAGGCACTTTCCTCCCACGACAAGGCAGGCCGCTATGCACAACCGCATGATGATCACCGGCGCAGGCTCCGGGCTCGGGCGCGAGATCGCCCTGCGCTGGGCCCGAGAGGGCTGGCACCTGGCGCTGGCCGACATCAGCGAGCCCGGCCTGCAGCAGACCCTGGCGCTGGTGCGCGAGGCGGGCGGCGACGGTTTCGCCCAGCGCTGCGATGTGCGCGACTACAGCCAGCTCACCGCCCTGGCCCAGGCCTGCGAGGAAAGGCTCGGCGGCATCGACGTGGTCGTGAACAACGCCGGCGTCGCCTCGGGCGGGTTTTTCAGCGAGCTGTCGCTCGAAGACTGGGACTGGCAGATCGCGATCAACCTGATGGGCGTGGTCAAGGGCTGCAAGGCATTCCTGCCCCTGCTCGAGCGCAGCAAGGGCCGGATCATCAACATTGCCTCGATGGCTGCGCTGATGCAGGCACCGGGCATGAGCAACTACAACGTCGCCAAGGCAGGCGTGCTGGCATTGTCGGAAAGCCTGCTGGTCGAGCTGCGGGGCCTGGACATCGCTGTGCACGTGGTATGCCCGTCGTTCTTCCAGACCAACCTGCTCGATTCCTTTCGCGGCCCGACGCCTGCGATGAAGGCCCAGGTGGCCAAGTTGCTGGAAAGCTCGCCGATCACCGCCGCCGACATCGCCGAGTACATTCACCGGCAGGTCGCGGCCGGCGAGTTCCTGATCCTGCCCCACGAGGCTGGGCGCATGGCCTGGAAACTCAAGCAGCAAGCGCCGCAGCAGCTGTATGACGAGATGGCCGACATGGCCGGGAAGATGCGCGCCAAGGCGCGTCCAGGGCAGCTCCGGGACAACTGATCGGCTATGCTGGACGCCTTTTCCAGACGCTTGGGTGTCCTGCGTGATCAACTACCTGTGGTTCTTTCTGGCGGCGCTGTTCGAGATCGGCGGTTGCTATGGCTTCTACCTCTGGCTGCGCCTGGGCAAGAGCGCCTGGTGGGTGGTCCCCGCGCTGCTCAGCCTGACCCTGTTCGCCTTGATCCTGACCCGGGTCGAGGCCGCCTATGCCGGTCGCGCCTACGCCGCCTACGGGGGCATCTACATCGTCTCTTCGCTGCTCTGGCTGGCGCTGGTGGAAAAGGCCCGCCCGCTGGGCAGCGATTGGCTGGGCGCACTGTTCTGCGTGGTGGGGGCGGGCATCATCGTGCTGGGCCCGCGTCTCCATCAGGGCGCAATGTAGGATAAGTCTGTAGGAGAAATTACCTTTTCCTGTAGGGCTCGTCTAATTCACGCCTGGATCATTGTGCAGGTCGTCTCGACCCATGCAGGCTTCGGCTTTCCCTGAGGCTGGAGGAGCAGAGCATGCTGGTGATAGCACGCGAAGTCGGAGAGGTGATCGCCATCAATGACGACATCAAGATCAAGGTGATCTCGATCGAAGGCGGGTCGGTGCGTTTCGGCATCTGCGCCCCGCGCGAGGTGGAGGTGCACCGCAACGAGGTCTACCGGCGCATTCTCGCCAAGGCGGCCAAGCAGGCGGAGGGCGACTGAGCCCGCGTCAGTCGAGCAGTTCGCGTGGCACGTCGTGGCGCGCGAGCAACTGGCATTGCTGGCTCTCGAGGTCGAAGAGGATGAACGCCTGGCCCTTGGCCAGGGCCTGGCGCACGCGCAGGACACGGGTTTCCAATGGCGTGTCGTCGCCGTTGTCGGTGCCGTCGCGGGTGACGAAGTCTTCGATCAGGCGGGTAAGGGTATCGGCTTCGAGTTGATCGTAGGGTATCAGCATGGTCGGGGTTCAGTTGGAGTGTCAGGGAATGCTACGCCAATTGTAGGATCTTTGGGCCCGCATTGCGGCCCCAAAGATCCTGCCGCCAGCTCATGCCTCAGGACTTGTTGCCGATCAGGCTGTCCACCGCCGGCACACGCGTATCGCTCTCCATCTGCGCATCATGCTCGAGCTGGTGACTGAACCGCTCCAACGACCCAGTAGCCGGGTGCGAGTCGCTGGCGAACACCGGAGGGCTCAGCAGATAGGCCGTCAACAGGCGGCTCAAGGCCGCCAGGCTGTCGATATGCGTACGTTCGTACCCGTGCGTCGCGTCACAGCCGAACGCCACCAGCGCCGTGCGGATATCGTGCCCCGCCGTCACCGCCGAATGCGCGTCGCTGTAGTAGTAGCGGAACAGGTCCCGGCGTACCGGCAGCTCGTGCTCGCTGGCCAGCTTCAGCAGGTGGCGCGACAAGTGATAGTCATACGGGCCGGACGAGTCCTGCATCGCCACGCTCACCGCATGCTCGCTGGAGGCCTGGCCCGGCGCCACCGGGGCGATGTCGATGCCGACGAATTCGCTGACATCCCAGGGCAAGGCACCGGCCGCACCCGAACCGGTCTCTTCGGTGATGGTGAACAGCGGGTGACAGTCGATCAAGGGTTGCCGGCCGCTTTCCACCACGGCCTTGAGCGCCGCCAGCAGCGCCGCGACGCCGGCCTTGTCATCCAGGTGGCGGGCACTGATATGGCCGCTTTCGGTGAACTCGGGCAGCGGGTCGAATGCCACGAAGTCACCGATGGCGATGCCCAGCGACTCACCGTCGGCGCGGGTGGCGCAGTAGGCATCCAGGCGCACTTCGACATGCTCCCAGCTGACCGGCATCTGGTCGATCGCCGTGTTGAACGCATGACCGCTGGCCATCAGCGGCAGCACGCTGCCACGGTACACGCCGGTATCGGTGAACACGCTGACGCGGCTGCCTTCGGCGAAACGGCTGGACCAGCAGCCCACTGGCGCCAGCGACAGGCGGCCATTGTCCTGGATCGCGCGCACGCTGGCACCGATGGTGTCCAGGTGCGCCGACACCGCGCGGTCGGGTGAATTCTGCCGGCCCTTGAGGGTGGCGCGGATGGTGCCCCGGCGGGTCAGCTCGAAGGGAATGTCCAGCTCCTCGAGACGCTCGGCGACATAGCGCACGATGGTATCGGTGAAGCCGGTGGGGCTGGGGATGGCGAGCATCTCCAGCAGCACCTTCTGCATGTACTCGAGATCGGGTTCGAGAGGTTGTTCAGGCATGCGCGCTCCTTGGGTCAAACGCTCGTCCGGGTGTGCGGAAACAGCAGGTCGACGAAACGTTCGGCGGTGGGTTGCGGTTCATGGTTGGCCAGCCCGGCGCGTTCATTGGCCTCGATGAAGACATACTCGGGCTGGTCGGCGGCGCGGACCATCAGGTCCAGGCCGACCACCGGGATGTCCAGGGCCCGGGCCGCACGCACGGCGGCGTCGGCCAGCACCGGGTGCAGGCGCTCGGTGACGTCCTCGAGGATGCCGCCGGTATGCAGGTTGGCGGTGCGGCGCACCGCCAGGCGCTGGCTCGCGGGCAGCACGCTGTCGTAGCTCAGGCCGGCGCTGCGCAGCGTGCGCTCGGTTTCCTCGTCCATCGGGATACGGCTCTCGCCACCGGTCGCGGCCTGGCGGCGGCGGCTCTGGGCTTCGATCAGGGTCTTGATGTCGTGCACGCCATCGCCGATGACTTCGGCAGGATGACGGATGGCCGCGGCCACCACTTCGTAGCCGATGACCACGATGCGCAGGTCCAGGCCTTCATGGAAGCTTTCCAGCAGCACGCGGCTGTCGAAGCGCCTGGCCTGCTCGATGGCCTGGTTGATCTCCTCGAGGGTGGTCAGGTTGACAGCCACGCCGTTGCCTTGCTCGCCATCGAGCGGCTTGACCACCACGGCGCCATGCTCCTCGAGGAACGCCAGGTTGTCGTCGGCATTGCCGGCCAGCTGCTGTGCCGGTACCCGCAGGTCGGCGGCGTGCAGGGTCTTCTGGGTCAGGCTCTTGTCCTGGCAGAGCGTCATGCTGACCGCGCTGGTCAGGTCGCTGAGCGACTCGCGGCAACGAATGCGCCGGCCACCCATGGACAGCGTGAACAGGCCGGCAGAGGCGTCATCGACATGCACGTCGATGCCGCGCTTGTAGGCTTGCTCGACGATGATCCGCGCGTATGGATTGAGCCCGGCCTCGGGACCGGGGCCCAGGAACAGCGTCTGGTTGATGCCGTTCTTGCGCTTGATCGCGAAGGTCTGCAGGTTGCGGAAACCCAGCTTGGCGTACAGGCGCTTGGCCTGGCGGTTGTCGTGCAACACCGACAGGTCGAGGTAGGCCAGGCCACGGCTCATGAAGTGCTCGACCAGGTGGCGCACCAGCACTTCGCCGACGCCTGGGCGGCTGCACTGTGGGTCGACGGCCAGGCACCACAGGCTGCAGCCATGCTCCGGGTCATCGAAGGCCTTGCTGTGGTTCAGGCCCATGACGCTGCCGATCACCGCATGGGTATCCTCGTCCTCGGCCAGCCAGTACACCGGCCCGCCCTGGTCGAGCGGCGTCAGCAGGTCGGGATTGACCGGCAACATGCCGCGCGCCTGGTACAGGTGGTTGATCGCCTGCCAGTCGGCCTCGCTCTGCGCCCGGCGGATGCGGAACCCGCGGAACACGCGCTGCGCCGGCCGGTAGTCGCTGAACCACAGGCGCAAGGTGTCGGAGGGGTCGAGGAACAGCTGCTGCGGCGCCTGGGCCAGCACCTGCTGGGGGGCGGCGACGTAGAGCGCGATGTCTCGCTCGCCTGGCTGTTCTTCCAGCAACGCCTGCGCCAGGCAGGCCGGGTCCGGGTAGGTATGGCCGATCAGCAGGCGGCCCCAGCCGCAGTGCAACGCCCGCGGATGGTCGTGTGGCTCGCTGCCGTCACCGGCCAGGCGCGCCTGCAGGCGCTCGTACGACGGCGCTTGCACGCGCAGCAGGCGCTGCTCGAAGGCGGTTGCATGGACTTTCATCGATCAGATTCCTTGCTCGCTGAGCCACAGGTTGAGTGCGGCCAGTTGCCACAGTTTCGAACCACGCAGAGGCGTGAGCTGGCCGTGCGGATTGCTCAGCAGGCGGTCGAGCATGGCAGGATTGAACAGGCCGCGGTCCTGGCTCGGGTCGGTCAGCAGGTCGCGCACCCAGCCCAGGGTCGCTCCCTCGAGGTGCTTGAGGCCAGGCACCGGGAAGTAGCCTTTCTTGCGGTCGATGACCTCGTGGGGGATGACTCGGCGTGCAGCTTCCTTGAGCACCTGCTTGCCGCCATCGGGCAGCTTGAAGCGGCCGGGGATGCGCGCCGACAGCTCGGCCAGGCGGTAGTCGAGGAAAGGCGTGCGCGCTTCCAGGCCCCAGGCCATGGTCATGTTGTCGACCCGCTTGACCGGATCGTCGACCAGCATCACGGTGCTGTCCAGGCGCAGCGCCTTGTCCACCGCCGCCGAGGCGCCGGGCTGGGCAAAGTGCTCGCGGACAAAGTCGCCCGCCGCGTCGTGGTCCAGTACCCAGGGCGCCTGCACGGTGTCGCGGTACTCGGCATGGTCACGGTCGAAGAACGCAGCACGGTAGGCCGCGAACGCATCGCTGGCGCCGTCTACCTGCGGATACCAGTGGTAGCCGGCGAACAGCTCGTCGGCGCCCTGGCCGCTTTGCACCACCTTGCAGTGCTTGGCCACTTCCCGCGAGAGCAGGTAGAAGGCAATGCAGTCATGGCTGACCATCGGCTCGCTCATGGCGCGGAAGGCGGCCGGCAACTGCTCGATGATCTCGCGCTCGTCGATGCGCAATTGATGGTGACGGGTGCCGTAGTGGCGGGCGATGAGGTCCGAGTACTGGAACTCGTCGCCGCGCTCGCCGCCGGCATCCTCGAAACCGATGGAGAAGGTCGACAGGTCGTCGACGCCGGCCTCGCGCAGCAGTCCGACCAGCATGCTCGAATCGACACCGCCCGACAGCAGCACGCCCACGTCCACGGCGGCGCGCTGGCGGATCGCCACGGCCTCGCGGGTAGCGTCCAGCACGCGGGTGGTCCAGTCTTCCAGCGTCAGGTCCTGCTCGTCGGCACGCGGGCCGTATTCGAGCTGCCACCAGGTCTTGCGCTCCACCTGGCCGTGGCGATCGACGCGCATCCAGGTGCCGGGCTCGAGCTTCTGTACGTTGGCCAGCAGGGTACGCGGCGCCGGTACGACGGCGTGGAAGTTCAGGTAGTGGTTCAGGCCTACCGGGTCGAGCACCGGGTCGATATCGCCGCCCTTGAGCAGGGCCGGCAAGGTCGAGGCAAAGCGCAGGCGCTCACCGTTGCGCGACAGGTAGAGCGGCTTCACGCCAAGACGGTCACGGGCCAGGAACAGCCGCTGGTTGTCGCGCTCCCAGATGGCCAGCGCGAACATGCCGTTGAGCTTGGGCAGCAGCGCCTCGCCCCAGGCGTGGTAGCCCTTGAGCAGCACCTCGGTGTCGCCATCGGAAAGGAAGGCATAGCCCAGCGCTTCGAGTTCGGCGCGCAGCTCAGGGAAGTTGTAGACCGCGCCATTGAACGCCATCGACAGGCCCAGGGCGTTGTCGATCATCGGCTGGGCAGAGCCATCCGAGAGGTCCATGATCTTGAGGCGGCGATGGCCCAGGGCAATCGGCCCCTGGCTATGGAAGCCCCAGGCGTCGGGGCCCCGGGGCGCGAGATGATGGGTCATCCGTTCGACAGCGGCGAGGTCCGCCGGGCGTGGTGCCTGGTCGATCGGGGTGAAACGTAACTCTCCTGCTAATCCGCACATAAGTCCTTACCGGTTTTGCCGTTGGGGAAACGCCCCAAACTGGGGCAGTTAGTTAGTGACCCATGAGAATTGCAGGAGTTTTAGATCGAAAAGTTATATTGACGTGGATAGGTAGGCCCGCACAGTAACCCATGGTGCCTTAGCGCTTGCCGCGGATCAGCTCGCGCAGCTGGAATCGGTTGGGATGGCAGGCTTCGGCCACCGGGCGGGGGACCGGCAAGGGTTCGCCGATGATCCAGGCGGCGATCAGCTCGCCGCTCAAGGGCGCGGTGATCAGGCCGCGCGAGCCATGGCCGCTGTTGACGTACAGGCCGTCGAGCCAGGGGCAGGGGGCGTCTGGGACCTGGCGGGCGTCCTTGCCCAGCACTGCATAGGCCTGGGCAAATGCGGCGGGGTCCGAGACAGGGCCGACGATCGGCAGGTAGTCCGGGCTGGTGCAGCGGAACGCCGCGCGGCCCTCGAGCAGGGCAGGGTCGAGCCCGGCGGCGCCCAGCCGTTCGGCCAGGTCGCTGGAAATCTCCTGCAGCAGGCCCAGGTTGCCCTGGTGCTCGGCGGTGGTAGGCGCCAGGTCCACGTTATGGAAATCGAAGCTGGCGCCCACGGTGTGCTCATTGCCCCGTGGCGGTGCGACATAACCCTCTGCGCACACCACCGTGGCCAAGGCGCGGCTCGCAACGGTGGCAGGCAGGCGGGTGATCTGCCCGCGAATGCGCTTGAGCGGCAAGCCCGCGCAGGGTTCGAAGCTGCGGATTTCAGCCGCGGCGGCCAGGACCACGTGCGGCGCACTGGCCAGCAGGCGTTCGCCGTCCCACGCTTCCCAGCCGCCCTCGACCTTGCGCAAGCGGATCACCTCATGGTGCGTCAGCAACTCGATGGCAGGGTGCTGCAGCTGCGCCTGGCACAACGCCGGTGGATGTACCCACCCGCCCTCGGGGTAGAACAGCCCGCCACTGGGCAGCGCGACGCCGGCGATCGACTCGGCCTCTGGGCGCTCCAGCGCTTGCAGCAGCGAATGGTCGAACGCGGCGGCAAGCCTGGCCTGGCGCGCGGCTTCCTGGTCATCGAATGCCAGTTGCAGCACGCCGCAGGCATCCCACGCCTGTCCGCGCTGCAGTCGCTCCAGCCAGCGGCGGGTGTAGCCGAAGCCTGCCAGGATCATCTGCGACAGCGTCGTGCCATGCGCCGAAAGCTTGAGGTACAGCACCCCTTGCGGATTGCCCGAGGCTTCCTGGGCGGCGGCCTCATGCCGCTCCAGCACCTTGACCTGCCAGCCACGGGCTGCAAGGCTCTGGGCGGTGGCGCAACCGGCCAGCCCGGCGCCGATCACCAGGGCTTCGCGCGGACCCTGCGCTGCAGGGGGGCGGGCATACCAGGGCGCGGCCCGCTCGCTTGGCTCGCCCTGGAACTGCCCAGCCATCACTTCCCATTTCTTGCCGATCCCCGGCACCCGACGCATGACAAAGCCTGCGGCCACCAGCGAGCGACGCACCCAGCCGGTGCTGGTGAAGGTGCCCAGCGTGGTGCCAGGGCCTGATAACCGGGCGATCTGGGCAAACAGCTCCGGAGTCCACATGTCCGGGTTCTTGGCCGGCGCGAAGCCGTCGAGAAACCAGGCGTCGACCCGCGCGTCGAGCTGTGGCAGGCGTTCGAGCGCGTCGCCGATCATCAGGGTCAGCGTGACCCGGCCCTCGGCCAGGCTGAACTGCTGGAAGCCCGGGTGCACGGCCACGTACTGCTCGAGCAGTTGCGAGGTGAAGGGCGCCAGTTCCGGCCAGAGCTGCAGCGCGCGCTGCAGGTCTTCCCGGCTCAGCGGGTACTTCTCGACGCTGACGAAATGCAGCCGGGCGGTGGCCGGGGCCAGTGCCTCGAACAACTGCCAGGCGCAGAAGAAATTGAGCCCGGTGCCAAATCCGGTCTCGCCGATCACCATGCATGCGTCGGCCGCGAGCCCGCTCAAGCGCTGGCGCAGCTGGTTCTGCTCGATGAAGACATGACGGGTTTCTTCAAGGCTCTGGTCCTTGGAGAAATAGATGTCGTCGTATTGCCTCGAATGAGGGCGGCCGTGTTCGTCCCAGTCGATTTGAGCATAGGAGGGCAGGGTGGTGTCGGACATGGTGGGGCTCGGCAGAAGCAGGTCGGGCATTCTAGCCCATCAGGCGCCGGCACCGCGCCGCCCGATCCGCTAGTCTTGGCAGTCCAGGTAAGGAGGCAGTCATGTTCGAATCCGCAGAAATCGGTCACAGCATCGACAAGGACACCTATGAGGCCGAAGTCCCGGCCCTGCGCGAGGCCCTGCTCGAGGTCCAGTACGAACTCAAGCAGCAGGCGCGCTTCCCGGTCATCGTGCTGATCAACGGCATCGAGGGCGCCGGCAAGGGCGAGACGGTCAAGCTGCTCAACGAGTGGATGGACCCGCGCCTGATCGAGGTCCGCACGTTCGACCTGCAGACCGACGAGGAACTCGCCCGGCCACCGGCCTGGCGCTATTGGCGGGCGCTGCCGGCCAAGGGGCGCATGGGGGTGTTCTTCGGCAACTGGTACAGCCAGATGCTGCAGGGACGCGTGCACGGGCAATTCAAGGACGCCGTACTCGACCAGGCCATCGGCGCCGCCGAGCGCCTCGAGGAAATGCTCTGCGATGAAGGCGCACTGATCTTCAAGTTCTGGTTCCACCTGTCCAAGAAGCAGATGAAGGCGCGGCTCAAGGCGCTCAAGGACGATCCCCTGCACAGTTGGCGCATCAGCCCGCTGGACTGGCAGCAGTCGCAGACCTACGACCGCTTCGTGCGCTTCGGCGAGCGGGTACTGCGTCGCACCAGCCGCGACTATGCCCCCTGGCATGTGATCGAAGGCGTCGACCCCCATTACCGCAGCCTGGCGGTCGGCCGCATCCTGCTCGAAGGCATGCAGGCGGCCCTGGCCGTCGAGCCAAGCGCCATGCGCGCGCCCAACATCGCCCCGCTGGGCCGCAGCATCGACGGCCGCGGGTTGATCGGCAGCCTGGACATGACCCTGCGCCTTGGCAAGAAGGACTATGAGGAGCAACTGATCGCCGAGCAGGCGCGCCTCTCTGGCCTGCTGCGCCACAAGCGCATGCGCAAGCACGCCCTGCTCGCGGTATTCGAGGGCAACGACGCGGCGGGCAAGGGCGGTGCCATTCGCCGCGTCGCCGCCGCGCTCGACCCGCGCCAGTACAGGATCGTGCCCGTGGCCGCACCCACCGAGGAAGAGCGCGCGCAACCGTACCTGTGGCGCTTCTGGCGGCATATTCCGGCGCGCGGCAAGTTCACCGTGTTCGACCGTTCCTGGTATGGCCGGGTGCTGGTGGAGCGGGTCGAAGGCTTTTGCAGCCAGGCCGACTGGATGCGCGCCTATGGCGAGATCAACGATTTCGAGGAGCAGCTGACCAATGCCGGCGTGGTAGTGGTCAAGTTCTGGTTGTCGATCGATCAGCAGACCCAGCTCGAACGGTTCAACGAGCGCGAGGAGACGCCCTTCAAGCGCTTCAAGATCACCGAGGAGGACTGGCGCAACCGGGAAAAGTGGGACGACTATGCAGGCGCCGTCGAAGACATGGTCGACCGCACCAGCACCGGGATCGCACCCTGGACGCTGGTCGAGGCCAATGACAAGCGCTGGGCGCGGGTGAAGGTGCTGCGCACGATCAACGACGCACTGGAAGCGGCGTTCGCGCGGGATAAATGAATGTCCAGGGTGGCATCGACATGCATGCCTGCATGGAATGATCTGCTGACTTTTCTTCTTACCGCCGCGCCTGGCAACCTCTTATCATCGAAGCTTCCACTACATGGCTTATCGAGGCAGGCATGCACATTTCGTCCGGACGCTGGGGCTACGGCCTTTTCCTGGCACTGTTGACCGCGCTGCTATGGGGCATCCTGCCGATCAAGCTCAAGCAGGTCTTGCAGGTCATGGACCCGGTGACCGTCACCTGGTACCGCTTTTCCATCGCGGGCAGCCTGCTGTTCGCCTGGCTGGCGGCGACCCGGCATCTGCCCAGCTTCCGATTGCTCGGGCGCAAGGGCCTGGGACTGGTCGCGGTAGCCATCTGCGGGCTGCTGGGCAACTACGTGCTGTACCTGTTCGGCTTGCGCCTGCTCAGCCCGGGAACCGCGCAACTGGTGGTGCAGATGGGGCCGGTGCTGCTGCTGGTCGCCAGTGTGTTCCTGTTCAAGGAACGCTTCAGCCTGGGGCAGGGCGCTGGGCTGGTGCTCCTGCTGGCCGGGTTTGGCCTGTTCTTCAACCAGCGACTGGCTGAGCTGCTGACCTCGCTGGGCACCTATACCACCGGCGTGCTGATTGTCCTGCTGGCCACCAGCATCTGGACGTTCTACGCACTGGCCCAGAAGCAGCTGCTGACCATGTGGGATTCGATGCAGGTGATGATGGTGATCTACCTGTCTTGCGCCGTGCTGCTGATGCCGTACGTGCACCCGCTCGAGGTCTTGCAGCTGAGCCCCTTGCAGGGCTGGTTGCTGCTTGCCTGCTGCCTCAACACGCTGGTCGCCTATGGCGCGTTCGCAGAGGCACTGGCGCACTGGGAGGCGTCGCGGGTCAGCGCTACTCTGGCCCTGACGCCCTTGGTGACGTTTGTCGCGGTGGCCCTGGCGGCAGGGTTCTGGCCCGACTTTGTCCAGGGTGAAGAGATCAATACCCTCGGGTATGTGGGCGCATTGGTGGTAGTCCTGGGTTCGGCGGTGGTAGCGCTAGGGCCCTCGATGGCCGCGGGCTGGCGCGCCAGAAAAGCGCGGTTGGCCTGACCGGCAGCTGCCGTGCGTGGGGCGGTCCTCATCGCGGGCAAGCCGGAGCGACGGTTCGGCGCTCCGACTTGCCCGCGATGAGGACCGCACAGGCGGCCTGCATCTCAGCCCTTGCCCCCCGGCGCCAGCATGTTCTCCGGGCGCACCCACTGGTCGAACTGCTCGTTGCTCAGGTAGCCCAGTTCCAGGGCCGCCTCGCGCAGGGTCAGGCCTTCGCCATAGGCTTTCTTGGCGATTTCCGCGGCCTTGTCGTAACCGATATGCGGATTGAGCGCCGTCACCAGCATCAGGCCACGCTCCAGGTGCTCGGCCATCTGCTGGGTATCGGGCTCGATCCCGGTCACGCAGTGCTCGTGGAAGTTGCGGCAGCCGTCGGCCAGCAGCTCGATCGATTCCAGCAGGTTGTGGATGATCACGGGCTTGTACACGTTGAGCTGCAGGTGGCCCTGGCTTGCGGCAAAGCCGATTGCCGCGTCGTTGCCCAGCACCTGGCAGGCCAGCATCGACAAGGCCTCGCACTGGGTCGGGTTGACCTTGCCAGGCATGATCGAGCTGCCGGGCTCGTTGGCCGGCAAGCGCACTTCGGCAAGCCCGGCACGTGGCCCGGAGCCCAGCAGGCGCAGGTCGTTGGCGATTTTCATCAATGCCACGGCCAGCGTCTTGAGGCCACCGGCCAGGGTGACCAGCGGCTCGTGGCCGGCGAGGGCGGCGAACTTGTTGGGCGCGGTCACGAACGGCAATCCGGACAGTGCGGCCAGCTCGGCGGCAATGGCCTCGGCAAATCCCTGCGGCGCATTGAGCCCGGTGCCCACCGCCGTGCCGCCCTGGGCCAGTTCGCACACTGCCGGCAGGCTCGCGCGGATGGCACGCTGGGCATAATCGAGCTGGGCGACGAAGGCCGAGATTTCCTGGCCAAAGGTGATGGGCGTGGCATCCATCATGTGGGTGCGACCGGTCTTGACCAGCGACTGGTGGCGCGCCGCCAGTTCGGCCAGCCCCGAGGACAGCTCGGTGATCGCCGGCAACAAGTGATTCTGCACCGCCTGCACCGTGGCGATGTTCATGGCGGTGGGGAAGCAGTCGTTGGAGCTCTGCGACCGGTTGACGTGATCGTTCGGGTGCACCGGGGCCTTGCCGCCACGGCCCTTGCCCGCCAGCTCGTTGGCACGCCCGGCGATCACCTCGTTGACGTTCATGTTGCTCTGGGTGCCACTGCCGGTCTGCCAGACGACGAGCGGGAACTGGTCGTCATGCTCGCCCGCCAGCACCTCGTCGGCCGCCTGCTCGATCAACCGGGCGACATCGGCGGGCAGGTCGCCATTGCGGTCGTTGACGCGCGCGGCGGCTTTCTTGATCAGTGCCAGGGCGTGCGACACCGCCAGTGGCATACGCTGTTTGCCAATGGCGAAGTTGATCAGCGAGCGTTGCGTCTGCGCCCCCCAATAGGCCTGCTCAGGAACTTCGACCGGCCCCAGGCTGTCAGTTTCGATACGGCTCATGCTGCGCTCACTCCTTCGTTGTCTGAATCCGCAGTTTAGGCCCTGATCCAGCCGGGCAGTTCCATCGTCCGTCGTCCTGCTTGAGCGCTGTGCCGCGCAGGCGCAGAATGCTCTCTCTCGAGGTAGTACCTCCTCCGTTACTGAAGGAAAACCAATGACCCGTCTCCGCGCCCTTTGCGTCGCTGCCGCCCTCGCCTGTGCCAGCGGCCAGGTACTTGCCGATACCGCCAGCCACAACGCCGCTGCGGAAAAATTCCTCAAGCTGGCCAATGCCGACAAGCTGGGCACCCCTGTGTACATGCAGGTGCAGCAGATGTTCGGCCAGCGCTTCGAGCAGATCCAGGCCAAGGTGCCAGGTGCCAAGAAGACTGTCCTGGACAGCTACCAGGCCAAGGCGAACGCGGCGCTGGACAAGTCCATCGGCTGGACCCGGCTCAAGCCGGACATGGTCAAGCTGTACACGGCCAACTTCTCCGAAAGCGAGCTCAACGACCTGGTCAAGTTCTACGAGTCGCCGCTGGGCCGCAAGGTCATGACCAAGATGCCGCAAGTCACCCAGCAGTCGGCGCAGCTGACCCAGCAGAAGCTCGAGCCCGCGGTGCCGGTGGTCAACAAGCTGCTCGAGGACATGACCAAGGAACTCGACCCGAATGCCGGCAAGGCCGCCGCCCCGGCGAAGAAGTAAGCGGAGCCCGCCGATGACCATGCAGCAACAGATCGAGCAGCACCTGGCCCAGCTGGCCCCGCAGCACCTGCAGGTGCTCGACGAAAGCCACATGCACAGCCGCGGCCTGCAGACCCACTACAAGGCCGTGGTGGTCAGCGAGCAGTTCGAAGGGCTCAACAGCGTCAAGCGCCACCAGAAGGTCTACGCCACCCTGGGTGAGCTGATGGGGCAGTTCCATGCCCTGGCGCTGCACACCTATACGCCCGAGGAGTGGGCCAAGGTCGGCGCCGCGCCGGCTTCGCCGGTGTGTGCCGGAGGCGGGCGCTAGGCGTACCGCGGGCCGCTGTTCACCTCCCGCGAATTTGTTAGAATGCCCCTCGCGCCGCCAGTCGGCGCGTTTTTTTTGGCATCCGGTCCGCCCCTTGCGAGGGTGACCACCTGGAGGTTTCATCGAATGACCCAAACTATCGTCGTCGCGGCGCTGTACAAGTTCGTCACCCTGAAAGACTACGTCGAGCTGCGCGAGCCGCTGCTCAAGACCCTGCAGGACAACGACGTCAAGGGCACCTTGCTGCTGGCCGAGGAAGGCATCAACGGCACCGTCTCGGGCACCCGCGAGGGCATCGATGCGCTGCTGGCCTGGCTGCGCACCGACCCGCGCCTGGCCGACGTCGACCACAAGGAATCGTACTGCGACGAGCAGCCGTTCTACCGCACCAAGGTCAAGCTCAAGAAAGAGATCGTCACCCTGGGCGTGCCAAGCGTGAACCCCAACCACAAGGTCGGCACCTACGTCGAGCCGCAGGACTGGAACGCGCTGATCAGCGATCCTGAAGTGCTGCTGATCGACACCCGCAACGACTACGAAGTGGCCATCGGCACCTTCGAAGGCGCCATCGACCCCAAGACCGAGACCTTCCGCGAGTTCCCCGAGTACATCAAGGCCAACTTCGACCCGAGCAAGCACAAGAAAGTCGCCATGTTCTGCACCGGTGGCATCCGCTGCGAAAAAGCCTCGAGCTACATGCTCGGTGAGGGCTTCGAAGAGGTCTATCATCTCAAGGGCGGGATCCTGAAATACCTCGAAGAGGTGCCGCAGGAAGAAAGCCGCTGGCAGGGCGACTGCTTCGTCTTCGACAACCGTGTCACGGTGCGTCACGACCTGACCGAGGGCGACTACGACCAGTGCCATGCCTGTCGTCACCCGATCAGCGTCGAGGAACGCGCGTCCGAGCACTACGCCCCCGGCATCAGCTGCCCGCACTGCTGGGACAGCCTGAGCGAGAAGACCCGGCGCAGTGCCATCGATCGGCAGAAGCAGATCGACCTGGCCAAGGCGCGCAACCAGCCTCATCCGATCGGCTACAACTACCGCAAAGCCGAGGCCTGATGCATGTCCGCACGCCTGCTCTATGTGATGGACCCGATGTGCTCCTGGTGCTGGGGCTTCGCGCCGGTGGCCCAGGCCCTGATCGCGCAGGCGCGTGAAGCGGGTGTCGACACCCGCCTGGTGCCCGGCGGCTTGCGTAGCGGTAGCCGTGCGCTCGACGCCTCGACCCGGCGCTACATCCTGGAGCACTGGCAGGCGGTGGCCGATGCCACCGGCCAGGCGTTTCGCTTCGAAGACGCCTTGCCCGAGGGCTTCGTCTACGACACCGAGCCTGCCTGCCGCGCCCTGGTGGCCGCGCGCGAACTCGATGCCTCGCGCGCCTGGACGCTGCTCCAGCTGATCCAGGAGGGTTTCTACCAGCGGGGCGAAGAGGTCTCCTGCGCGCCACACCTGGTCAACCTGGCCGAGCAGGCGGGCTATGAGCGTGCCGCATTCGCCGAGGCGTTCTCCCGTGCCGATATCCGCGCCGCCACGGCTGCGGATTTCAGCTGGGTGCAGGACCTTGGCATCGCTGGATTCCCTACCTTGCTGGCCGAGCGCAACGGCCAGCTGGCATTGCTGACCAACGGCTACCAGCCGCTCGAGAGCCTGCAGCCGTTGCTCGGCCGGTGGCTGCGGCAGGCCACCTGTGCTTGACCTGCCGGGTTCATCCGACCCGGTACCAGGGCCGTCCCCGGCCGCGGCCGATCGCCTGAGCTGGGCCGAAATCCGCCGCCTGGCCCTGCATCACCGCAAAGCCCTGTGGAGCGCCAATGCCGTCGCGGTGCTGGCTGCGTTCTGCAGCGTGCCGATTCCGCTGCTGCTGCCGCTGCTGGTCGACGAAGTGCTGCTGGGTCACGGCGACGCCGCGCTCAAGTGGATGAATCACCTGCTGCCTGCCCACTGGCAGGTCGCCGCCGGCTATATCGGCCTGATGCTGCTGGCCACCTTCTGCCTGCGCCTGGGAGCGCTGGCCTTCAACGTGGTGCAGGCCAAGTTGTTTGCCGGGCTTGCCAAGGACATCGTGTACCGGTTGCGCATCCGCCTGATCGAGCGCCTCAAGCGCATCTCGCTGAGCGAGTATGAAAGCCTGGGCAGCGGGACGGTGGCCACCCACCTGGTCACCGACCTGGACACCCTCGACAAATTCGTCGGCGAAACCCTGAGCCGCTTCCTGGTCGCGCTGCTGACCCTGGCCGGCACCTCGGCGATCCTCATCTGGATGCACTGGCAACTGGCCTTGCTGATCCTGCTGTTCAATCCGCTGGTGATCTACTTCACCGTGCAGTTGGGCAAGCGCGTCAAACACCTGAAGAAGCTCGAGAACGACAGCACCTCGCGTTTCACCCAGGCGCTCACAGAAACCCTGGACGCGATCCAGGAAATCCGTGCCGGCAACCGCCAGGGCTACTTCCTCGGGCGTCTGGGCCTGCGCGCCCGCGAAGTGCGCGACTACGCCGTGGCCTCGCAGTGGAAGAGCGATGCCAGTGGTCGTGCCAGCGGGCTGTTGTTCCAGTTCGGCATCGACATCTTCCGCGCCGCCGCCATGCTGACGGTGTTGTTTTCAGACCTGTCGATCGGCCAGATGCTGGCGGTGTTCAGCTACCTGTGGTTCATGATCGGCCCGGTCGAGCAACTGCTCAACCTGCAATACGCCTACTATGCCGCCGGTGGCGCGCTGAGCCGTCTCAACGAGCTGCTGGCGCGCGCGGACGAACCAGAGTATCCGGCCGCCACCGATCCGTTCGCCGGTCGCGAAACCGTGGGTATCGAAGTGCGTGACCTGCGCTTCGCCTATGCCGACGAGCCGGTGCTCGACCAGCTCAACCTGTCCATCGCGGCGGGCGAGAAGGTCGCCATCGTCGGTGCCAGCGGTGGCGGCAAGAGCACCCTGGTGCAGCTGCTGCTGGGGCTGTACAGCGCCCAGGCGGGGACGATCCGCTTCGGTGGCGCCAGCCAGCAGGAGATCGGCCTTGAAACCCTGCGCGAGAACGTCGCCGTGGTGCTGCAGCATCCCTCGCTGTTCAACGACACGGTTCGCGCCAATCTCACCATGGGCCGCGACTGCAGCGACGAGGCCTGTTGGCAGGCGCTGCGCATCGCCCAGCTCGACAGCACCATCGCTGCGCTGCCCCAGGGCCTGGACAGCATCGTCGGACGTTCCGGCGTGCGCCTGTCCGGCGGCCAGCGCCAGCGCCTGGCGATCGCGCGCATGGTGCTGGCCGAGCCGAAGGTGGTGATTCTCGACGAGGCCACCTCGGCGCTCGATGCCGCCACCGAATACAACCTGCACCAGGCCCTGTCGCGGTTTCTCAGCGCGCGTACCACGCTGATCATCGCCCACCGGTTGTCGGCGGTGAAACAGGCCGACCGGGTGCTGGTGTTCGATGGGGGCCGCGTGGCAGAGGATGGCGATCACCAGCAGCTGATTGCCGAGGGCGGGCTGTACGCCAAGTTGTATGGTCATCTGCAGCAGACTTGATTGCCGTCATGCACACCCCTGCACGGGCGCTGTAGGACGTGGTAAAAAATCCCTTCTGACTCATGGCGAATCGCCTACGCTGTGCTTGAGCAGATAAGCGTCTCACCGCCTTAGCGACAGGGAATACATGAAGGGAAATCGGGCTCTCGAAGCGCCAAGGTTGCTGGGTATCATCTGGCCGTTTGTCGCCGTTGTGCTGTTCCAGGCGCTGCTGGGAGGGCTTAGCCTCTATGCGTTGTCGGCAGTGCGTGGCTACGTGGGCGGCGAAAGCCTGTGGTCCAAGGGCCAGAAAGACGCTATCTATTACCTGAGTCTCTACGCCGACAGCGGCGACGAGCAGCTGATGCAGCGCTATCGCCAGGCCATCGCGGTGCCCCAGGGCGACTACGAGATGCGCATGGCTCTCGAGCAGCCCCTGCCTGATCTGGAGGCGGCGCGCCAGGGCATCCTCAAG
>JAQZAY010000311.1 GCA_029239415.1 Pseudomonas sp.
ATAGTCGCTGAGCTTCTCTCATCGCGCGCCCGTCGCCGTGGATAGGGACAGCGGCCCAGAGAAAAGAATTCATGAAAAATCTCCGTGTGCTGGGCCTGGCCATCGCCCTGGCCAGTCAATCGGCCCTGGCCGCGTCACCCGACCTTCACGACAAGGCAGCCTTCATCGACCACCTGATCGCGCAGATGACGGTCGAGGAGAAGGTCGGCCAGTTGCGCCTGATCAGCATCAGCACCGACATGCCTCGGGAGAAGATCCGCAAGGAGATCGCCGCCGGCCGCATCGGCGGCACCTTCAACTCGATCACCCGCGACGAGAACCGTGCGATGCAGGACGCCGCCCTGCGCAGCCGCCTGAAGATCCCGATGTTCTTCGCCTACGACGTGATCCACGGCCACCGCACGGTCTTCCCGATCAGCCTCGGCCTGGCCGCCACCTGGGACCTGGACGCCGTGGCCCGGGTCGGGCGCGTCTCGGCGCAAGAAGCGTCGGCCGACGGGGTGGACATGACCTTTGCGCCCATGGTCGACATCGCCCGCGACCCCCGCTGGGGCCGGACCAGCGAAGGCTTCGGCGAAGACACCTACCTGACCGCGCAACTGGGCAGCACCCTGGTGCGGTCGTTGCAAGGCAAGGGCGCGGACCAGGCCGACAGCGTCATGGCCATCGTCAAGCATTTCGCCCTGTACGGTGCAGTCGAGGGCGGGCGCGACTACAACACGGTCGATATGAGCACGCCGAAGATGTACAACGACTACCTGCCGCCCTACCGGGCAAGCCTCGACGCCGGCGCTGGCGGGGTGATGGTGGCCTTGAACTCGATCAACGGCGTGCCGGCCACGGCCGACACCTGGCTGCTGCGCGACCTGCTGCGTCAGTCCTGGGGCTTCAAGGGCGTGACCCTGAGTGACCACGGCGCCATCGAGGAACTGATTCGCCACGGCGTCGCCCGCGACGGCCGCGAAGCCGCCAAGCTGGCGCTCAAGGCCGGGGTCGACATGAGCATGAACGATGCGCTGTATGGCGAGGAGCTGCCGGGGTTGCTGGCTGCTGACGAAGTGACCCAGGCCGAGCTGGACCAGGCGGTGCGCGAGGTACTCGGCGCCAAGTACGAGATGGGCCTGTTCAAGGACCCTTACCTGCGCATCGGTCAGGCCAAGGACGACCCCGAGGACGTCTACGCCGACGCACGCCTGCACCGCCAGGCCGCCCGCGATGTGGCACGGCGCAGCCTGGTGCTGCTGGAAAACCGCAACCAGACCTTGCCCCTGAAGAAAGACGCCACCATCGCCCTGATCGGGCCGCTGGCCGATGCGCCGTTCGATATGATGGGCAGCTGGGCCGCCGCCGGTCGCCACCAGCAGTCGATCACGCTGCGCCAGGGGCTGGCCGAGGCGCTGGCGGGCAAAGGCCATCTGCTCCATGCTCGTGGCGCCAACCTGACAGGCGACAAGGCCGTGGTCGACTATCTGAACTTCATCAACTGGGACGCGGCAGAAATCAACGACGATCCGCGCCCGGCGTCCGTGATGATCGAGGAAGCGGTCAAGGCCGCCCGACAGGCCGACGTGGTGATCGCGGCCGTGGGCGAACCCCGCGGCATGTCGCACGAGTCGGCCAGCCGCACCAGCCTGGAGATTCCAGCCGTGCAGCGTGAATTGATCAGGGCGCTCAAGGCCACGGGCAAGCCACTGGTGCTGGTACTGATGAACGGCCGCCCGTTGTCGCTGGCCTGGGAACGCGAGCAGGCCGACGCGATGCTCGAAACCTGGTTCAGCGGCACGGAGGGCGGCCATGCCATCGCCGATGTGCTGTTCGGCGACTACAATCCGTCGGGCAAGCTGCCCATTACCTTCCCGCGTTCGGTGGGACAGATCCCGACGTACTACAACCACCTGAGCATCGGCCGCCCTTATACGCCGGGCAAACCCGGCAACTACACCTCGCAGTACTTCGACGAACCCAATGGCCCGCTCTACCCGTTCGGCTATGGCCTGAGCTACACCCAGTTCGCCCTCGACCCGGTCACGCTGTCGACGGATCGGGTGCAGCAGGGCCAGGGCCTACGTGCCACGGTCACCGTGCGCAATACCGGCGCGCGCGAGGGTGAGGCGGTGGTGCAGCTGTACCTGCGTGACACCACCGCGTCCATGAGCCGCCCGGTCAAGGAACTCAAGCATTTCCAGAAGGTGGCGCTCAAGGTCGGCGAGTCGCGGGCATTGACGTTCACCCTCGATGCGGACGACCTGAAGTTCTACGACGGTCGCCTGCAGCATGTGGCCGAACCGGGCCTGTTCGAGGTGCAGGTCGGGCTGGACTCACGGACGGTGAACGCCGCACGCTTCGAGTTGCTGTGACCCTGGTGGCCCGGCCTCGCCGGGCTCGCCGAACCGTTGAACCCTGAGGACCGTCCATGCCCTCCTTGATGCGTTCGTTGCGCCTGATGGTGATCATCCTGGTGGTGCTGGCCGGCGCCGTCCTGTGCGCCAGCTGGGCCATGCAACGGGCCGAGCGCCAGGCCCTGGAAGCCGATGCGCGACGCGCCAGCGAACAATTGCACGTGTACGCCAACGCCTTGCACACCCTGATCGAGCGCTACCGGGCCTTGCCGGCGGTGCTGGCGCTCGACCCGGAGCTGGTCCAGGCCCTCCAGGGGCCGGTGGACGCGCAGACGCAGGACCGGCTCAACCGCAAGCTCGAACGCATCAATGGCGCGGCGGCCTCCTCCACCCTGGAACTGCTCGACCGCCACGGACTGGCAGTCGCGGCCAGCAACTGGCGCCTACCGACCAGCTACGTCGGCTCCAACTACGGCTTTCGCCCGTATTTCCAGCAGACCATCAGCCACGGCAGCGGGCGCTTCTATGCCGTCGGCGTGACCAGTGGCGTGCCGGGGTACTTCCTGTCCAGCGCAGTCAACGATGCGCGCGGACGCTTCCTGGGGGCCATGGTGGTCAAGCTGGAGTTTCCCGAGCTGGAGCGAGAATGGCGCCAGGGCAACGACATCCTGCTGGTCAGCGATGCGCGCGGCATTACCTTCATCGCCAATCAGCCCGGCTGGCGCTACCGTGAGCTGCAGCCGCTGACGCATGAGGACCGTGCCAACATCGCCCTCACGCGACAGTACGACAAGCAGCCGCTGACGCCCCTGCAGCATCAGGTGCGCATGCAGTTCCAGGACAACAGCCGCCTGAGTCGTGTCGACGGCCCCAACGGCGCGGCAGACTACCTGTGGGAAAGCCTGTCGCTGCCTGACGATGGCTGGACCTTGCACTTGCTGCGTACCCCCCAGGTCGGCAAGGAAGGCGTCAATGCGGCGCTGACGGGCGCATTGGCGTGGTTGAGCCTGGTGTTCGCCGCTCTATTCGTGAATCAGCGTCTGCGTCTGGCACGCCTGCGGGTGCGCAGCCGCGAAGCGCTGGAGCGGCAGGTCGAAGAACGCACCCGGCAACTGCGTCTGGCCCAGGAGGGTCTGGTGCAGTCGACCAAGCTGGCGGCGCTAGGGCAGATGTCGGCAGCGCTGGCCCACGAGATCAACCAGCCGCTGACCACTCAGCGCATGCAGCTGGAGACCGTGCGCCTGCTGCTCGACCATGGTCGACACGCCGATGCGCGCCAGGCGCTGGAGCCACTCGAACAGATGCTGACGCGCATGAGCGCCTTGACCCACCACCTCAAGACCTTCGCCCGCAACAGCCCCGGCGGCCTGCGCGAGCGCCTGGACCTGGCCGAGGTGGTCGACCAGGCGCTGCACCTGCTGACCACGCGCCTGCGTGACGAGGGCGTCGAGCTGGCGCTGTACCTGGCGCGTCCGGCCTGGGTCCGGGGCGATGCGATCCGTCTGGAGCAGGTGCTGATCAACCTGCTGCACAATGCCCTGGACGCCATGGCCGACAAGCCCTACAGGCGCCTGGAGATCCGCATCGACGCGCAGGAGGCCACCTGGTGCCTGAGCGTGCAGGATTCCGGCGGCGGTATCGATCCGGCCCACCTGCCGAACGTTTTCGACCCTTTCTTCACCACCAAGCCGGTCGGCGAGGGACTGGGCCTGGGCCTGGCGATCTCCTACGGCATCGTGGCCGAGGCCGATGGCCGGCTGAGCGTCGACAACGTGCCGGGCGGCGCCCGTTTCAGCCTTCTTCTGCCACGTGACCTGGAGCCTGCATGTTGAACTCGGTGATCGTCATCGACGATGAACTCAGTATTCGCACCGCCATCGAGCAATGGCTCGAGCTGGCCGGTTTCCAGGTCCAACTGTTCGCCCGCGCCGAGCCGTGCCTGGAGACCTTGCCGGCGCATTTTCCCGGCGTGGTGATCAGCGATGTGCGCCTGCCAGGGCTCGATGGCCTGCAGGTGCTCGAACGCTTGCAGGGGCTCGACGCCGATTTGCCGGTCATCCTGCTGACCGGGCACGGTGACGTGCCGATGGCGGTGGAAGCCATGCGCAAGGGCGCCTACGACTTTCTGGAAAAACCCTTCAGCCCGCAGCATCTGCTCGGCAGCCTCCGA
>JAQZAY010000312.1 GCA_029239415.1 Pseudomonas sp.
TTGATGACCTTGGGCCTCACCACTTTGGCCGGAGGCGCGCTGGCGCACCCGGCGAGGATGGCGGCCATTGCGATTGAAGCGAACACGCGTGCCTGGGTAGACATGTACCGAACCATCCTGAGCCAACTGCCGTAATAGACTAGATTCATTACCCGAAAACACAAACGGCGCTGAGGTTTTCACCTCACCGCCGCTTTGTTGCGCTGCGTCTGTTATTTGCTGGAGATCATCGTGGCAGGCGCCATGGCCAAGGCCCGCTTGGCCTCGATGAAGGTCTTGCTCCAGTAGCTGTCGCCCAGGCTGTCGACTCGTACACCACCGCTGCGGCGGCTGCTGGAGTGAATGAACTGGTCATCGCCCAGGTAGATACCGGCATGGCTGACACGACCGCGGCCATTGGTGCTGAAGAACAGCAGATCACCCGGCTTGAGCTTGTTGCGTGCGACCAGAGGCGCCTTGACGTTGATCATTTCGCGAGTCGATCGCGGCAGGTTCATGCCCGCCTCTTCGCGAAACAGATAACCGATGAAACCGCTGCAATCGAAACCCGACGCCTTGTCGGTGCCACCGAAACGGTAGCGGGTGCCGATCAGGGATTTGCCACGTTCCAGAATGCTGTCGGCCAGGATCGGCAGGCTGTAGGCCTTGCTGCCGTCGAACTGGGCCAGTTCGTCTTCGGTGGCGATTTCGTCTTCGAAAACCAGCGAGGCTTTCGAGGGGGATTGATGCGGCTGGACGGCGGTGACCGGGTCCAGAACCTGCTGCTGGGAGACCGGGGCTTGCGCCGCGCAACCGACCAGAAGGGTCAACAGTGCGATGGGCACGAGGGGTGCTAAGCGATTGAGCATGGGCACGACCGTGACGAGGAATAGTTGAGAAGTGGCGACTATACCCGTCTGGCGATTATTTGCAAATTCAATCGAACGAAATGTGACTCCGGAGAATTATGCTGACATCTAACGCCCCGTTTTGCAGCCCTGCGGATGGGCCTTTGCACGGTAATAGCCCAAAATCCCCGGAATCATTGGGCGATAAATGGTCGCACATAGCCACCACTGGAACTGGACAGGTATACAGATAAACCGGGTGTGCAAGTTCCGTTAGAACCGAATGGAACATCCATGAAACAGGTCATAGAGCGGTTGAATCGAGTCGCCCGACTACCAGCCCAGCGTTTCCTTGAGGAAGGGGATGGTCAGCTTGCGCTGCGCCTGCAGCGAGGCCTGGTCGAGGCGCTCCAGAAGGTCGAACAGCGCGCTCATGCTGCGCGTGCCACGAGTGAGAATGAAATGCCCGACCTCGTCGGTCAGGTGCAGACCGCGACGCGACGCACGCAATTGCAGGGCGCGCAGCTTGTCCTCGTCGGACAGCGGACGCATCTGGAAGATCAAAGCCAGGGTCAGGCGGGACTTGAGGTCGGCGAGCTTCACCGGCAGTTCGCGAGGCGAGTGAGAGGCGGCGATCAGCAAACGGCGGCCGCTGTCGCGCAGGCGGTTGAACAGGTGGAACAGAGCCTCTTCCCATTCCGGCTTGCCGGCCACCACTTGCAGGTCATCCAGGCAGACCAGCTCGTACTGGGCCAGGTCATCGAGAATGCCCACGCCGCGATCGAGCAACTCGGCCAGGGGCAGGTAGACCGCCGGTTCGCCCAACTGCTCGAAGCGCAGGCAGGCAGCGTGCAACAAATGGGTGCGCCCTACCCCATGCTTGCCCCACAGGTAGATCAGGCTTTCGGTCCAGCCGGCCTCGGCTTCGCACAGGCGCTCGACGTAGCCGAGTGCCGCAGCATTGGCGCCTGGGTAGTAATTGATGAAGGTCGCGTCATCCCGCAGACGCACACCTAGGGGCAGCTGAATCGGTTTCATGCTGGCTGAACAGCCCTGGGATCGAGCTGCAACGGGCCTCAATGTGAAGTGTGCAAAGTCTATACCTGCCCGAGCAGCCGCACAATGCGCAACACTGCTTGATAAATCAACGGTTTACCTGGGCTGGGAAGGCCCAGGCGGCCGGTCGGGTTCAGAGGTCTGGATCCTCGGACCCGGCATAGATGTCCGATTCCTTGTACAGGTCGTGCATGTGCCGTACCAACACCATGATCACCGCCGCCACCGGCAAGGCCAGCAGCACACCGGTGAAACCGAACAGCTCGCCGCCGGCCAGGATGGCGAAGATCACCGCCACCGGATGCAGGCCGATACGATCGCCCACCAGCAGGGGCGTCAGCACCATGCCTTCGAGCGCCTGGCCGATCATGAACACGGCCACGATGGCAATCAGGTGGAAAGGATCCAGACCGAACTGGAACAGACCGGCGATGATCGCCGAACCGATGCCGATGACGAAGCCCATGTACGGCACGATAGCCGCGAGCCCCGCCACGACGCCGATCAACAGGCCCAGTTGCAGGCCCACCAGCATCAACCCGGTGGCATAGATCACGCCCAGGGCCAACATCACCAGCAACTGACCGCGCACGAACGCGCCGAGTACCTCGTGACACTCGCCAGCCAGGCGTACGATCTGCCCTTCACGCTGGCGCGGGAGCAGGCTGCGGATCTTCGCCATCATCAGGTCCCAGTCGCGCAGCAGGTAGAACGCCACCACCGGGATCAGCACGAAATTGGCCAGCCAGGCCATCAGCGCCAGCCCCGAGGCGGTGGCCTGGGACAGGATCACCCCGACCACGTCGGTGGTCTGCCCCATATGGCTGCTGATGGCAGCCTTGATCTGGTCGAATTTCCAGAAGCCTTCGGCCAGACCCAATCGCGTTTGCACCCACGGCAGGGCCGTGTGCTGCAGCCAGTCGAGCATCTGCGGGGCCATCTGGTACAGGCTGACGAGCTGCTTGGCGAGCATGGGGATCACCACCAGCAGCGCCAGCACCAACAGCAGCGTGAACAGAGCGAACACCACCACCACACCCCAGGTCCGCGACAGCTTCCATTTCTCCAGCTTGTCGACCAATGGATCGGCCAGATAGGCCAGCAGGATACCCACCAGGAACGGCGAGAGAATCGGGTGCAGTACATAGAGGAAGACGCAGAGCAGCAACACTGCCCCCAGCCAGAACCAACGGCGCATATCAGTCATCAGGCAGCTCAGCTATATATAGAAGAGATGAAAAGCGGATTCAGTCAGCGAGAAACGAATGCGCCACACGAGCGGCGGCGCATCTTCTCGACCACTTACCAGCGGAAGTTCAGGTCCGGTGCGGGTTGCGCCGCCGGTGCCGGTGCGCCGGGGGCGGCCTGGGCATCGACCGGTACGACCGGCGCCTGGTACGGCACTTCCTGCAATTTGGCCAGACCCAGCTGGGCGCGCAGTTGTTCGGCGCTGCCGGTCACGCGATAGACCACCTTGTCGCCGTCCACGGTACGCACTCGCGCACCGTAGGGTTCAAGCAGGCGACCCATCTGCGCGTAACGCTCCAGGTTCATGCCTTCCACCGCCAGGGTCATTTCGGTGCTGGCGCCGGGTTTGGCGACGAAGCGCGTGGCCAACCGCTGGCTGACGGCCAGGAGCACGGCATCGGCAAGGGCCGCTTGATCCGCACCCTCGGCCTTGCCCTGCTCACGCTGGTTGCCCAGCCACAGGCGCCAGGTGCCCGACCATTTGCCCTCTTCTTCACGGGCATGTACGGCCAGCAGAGCATCGGCGCCGTAGCGCTCGGAAGCGCTGCGCAATGCGGCTGGATCGCTGGCCTCGATGTTCTGCGCGGTGCCGACGCCCTGCTCGCCGAGATCGGCCAGGGGCAGGCGCAACGGCAGGCCGCGGTGCTGAGCCGCACGGCGCAGCGGCTCGGCGGCCGATTGCCCGTCGC
Organism: Pseudomonas sp.; assembly: GCA_029239415.1. The sequence continues at coordinate 3,821 of JAQZAY010000312.1, forward strand.
CGACCAGGCTGCTGCCCTCGACGCTGTCGCTCAACCACCAGCCCAGGATCGAAGGGCGGTTGCTGCCCCATGTCGGCAGGCCGGCCGAGCGCAAGGCATTATCGGTACTGGCAATGTCGAAATCGACCTGCAGCGACTCAGGCGGGCCGGCGTCGTAGCCATACTGGCTGATGATCTGCTGCGGATCCTGGCGCACGCTGGCCAGGCCGGGGTTGGCAATCGCCTTGGCATCACCGGTCAGGCGCAGCACCAGGGTCTCCAGCGCCCGCTGGGTGGCCTGGGTACGCTCCTCGGGCGTCTGGCTGGCCACAGGCTCGCGCACCTGATACAGGTTGCTGATGGTTTCGGCGTGAAGCTGAACGCTCGACAGGGTGATGCAGGTGGCTAGCAGGCAGTGGCGCAGACGCATGGACGTTTCCCGACGGTAATAGCGGATTGTGGCTGTGACCGTGCAATCGGCAAAAAGCTCAGTGGTCGATCTCGACGCACAATATCTCGGCACACAATATCTGGGAACACAATGTAGCATGCCCGCGCGCCCCTTGGCTGCGGCCGACCCGGGGCCGGCAAGGGCACAACCGGCGAACCGCGCTGGTGACGTTCGGGCAAGCCTGATAAAATCGCGCGCCTTCGTGGATCGACGACGGTCGACTCCCCCGACTCCCTCCTTTAAAGGCCTGGATCATGA
>JAQZAY010000313.1 GCA_029239415.1 Pseudomonas sp.
ACGAGGTGAATCCTGTAACGCAAGAACGAAAGCCCACGCCTTGCTGGACAAGGCTTGAGCCTGAGGCATGGACTCAATGGTAACCCATCCGCAGCGCGGACACCGACTCCGCTGCAGGCCCTGGGTTGCGCGGTTCCACGCCCCACCGCCGCGGGTCTGCCTGAGCGGCCGATACTGCCGTCCGTCCGATCACCCTGTGATCTACGTCAAGCGCTGGCCTATCTGTCATGTTTCACGGGTGATACTGTCGTGACAGGTGCTATCTTTACACCTCCCCAGGCCAGAGACCGGCCTGGCGGCAGCTGGAAAGGCCATTGGATCAAGGAGGCAGGCAGGATGAACAAGATGACGTTTCCCAACGCCTGCCAGGTCATGCGCTGGCATTTTCATCCATTGGGCTTCGAAGCCAGCATGGATGCGCCGCGCAGCATGGTCGCCAGGCTGTTCGACCGCGCCACCGGCGAGACCCTGCTCGCCATTGCCGGCATCCCCTGCGCGACCATCATGGCCGCGGCCGATGTCGAGCGCATCATCGAGGCCGTGGAGGACGAACTCGAAGCGTTCGTACCGTTCTGCACGTTGAGGACGGCGGTCTAGACCGGGGCCCGCAAGCGTTTCCCCACGCCCAGCCTGCCCATGAAGCAGTCGGCCGCCACCGGCATGCCCAGCAGGTACCCCTGCAACGAATCGCAGCCAAGACGGGTCAGGAAATCCTGTTGCCGGTCGGTCTCCACTCCCTCGGCGACAATCCGCAAGCCCAGCGCCCGGCCCAGGGCGACAATGGCCGAGACGATGGCGGCGTCGTCGCTGTCCTGCTCCAGGTCGCGAACAAAGCCGCGATCGATCTTCAGCTCATTGGCCGGCAGGCGCTTGAGGTACATCAGGCTCGAATAGCCGGTACCGAAGTCATCGATGGACAAGTCCACGCCCATCTCGGACAACCTCTGCAATACCGCCAGGCTGGCGTCGGCATCGCGCATGGCAGTGGTCTCGGTGATCTCGAGAGTGAGATTGTTGGCGGGCAGGCGATGACGGGCCAGGGCCCGGGCGACGCTGTCGACCAACCCGGGATGACAGAACTGGATCGCTGAAAGGTTCACCGCCATGCGCCAGCCGACATGCCCCTGGTCGAACCACAGGCGCATCTGACGGCACGCCTCGTCCAGCACCCATTCGCCTATCGCGATGATCAGCCCGGTCTTCTCGGCCTGAGCAATGAACCGATCGGGCATCAGCAAGCCATCTCGGGGGTGCTCCCAGCGCAGCAAGGCCTCGGCACCCACCGGCTGGTGATCGAGAGCGCCGAACTTGGGCTGGTAGTGAAGGCGAAACTGGCGTTGCTCAAGTGCAGCGCGCAGGTCTTGCATCAATTGCAATTGCTGGCGGGCATTGCTGTTCATCGACACGTCGAAAAAACTGTAGCCGTTCTTGCCGGCGCTCTTGGCGTGATACATGGCGGCGTCGGCATTGCGCAGCAATTCGAGCGGGTCCAGGCCATTGCCCGGATACAATACGATACCCAGGCTGGCCGAGACCTGCAGGTCATGCTCGTCGACACGAAACGCCCCGGACACCAGACTGACCTGCTTGGCCGCCACACTGACAGCGTCTTCGGCAGCGCGCAGCTCGACCAGCAGCACGAACTCATCGCCACCGATGCGCGCCAATGTGTCCTGGCTGTGCAGGTGGCCCCGCAAGCGAGCCGCGACGGCCTTGAGCAACTGGTCGCCGACATCGTGCCCGAAGGCGTCGTTTACCGGCTTGAACCCGTCCAGGTCGATGAACATCAAGGCGAAGCAGCCGCCCTGCTCCGTCGCCTTTCGGATCGCCTGCTCGATGCGATCGGAAAGCAACGTGCGGTTCGGCAGCCCGGTGAGCGTGTCGTGCAGGGCAAGCTGGGTGAGTTCCTGGTTGGCCAGGGTCAGCGAGCGGGCCAGCTCCGCCGTGCGGGCCTCCATGCGTGCATCGAGCACCGAGGTAAGCAATGCCACGGCCAGCACCGCCAGCGTGGTGATCAGCACCAGGACGTCCAGGTGATCCCCGCTCAGGCCAGTGGCCAGGGCGCCACAGAAACTGCCTGCGGGGAAGTTCGCCGCCGCCATGCCGGTGTAGTGCATGCCGACGATCGCCATGCCCATCAATACCGCGGCCATGCCGCGTATCTGCCGGACATAGGGCGTCTGCCTGCGAAGGCGGAAGGCGATCCACAGGGCCGCCGCAGAGGCCGCGACGGCAATGACCAGGGAGGTGCCAAACAGCGTCGGGTCGTAATCGATGCCGGGAGTCATCTGCAACGCCGCCATGCCCATGTAGTGCATGCTGCTGATGCCGCTGCCCATGATCAGCGCACCCAGGCCCACCTGCAGCCAGGGCAGGCTCGGCTGGCTCACCAGCCACAAGGCGAAGCCCGAGGACAACACGGCGATCAGCAGCGATAGCAAGGTCAGCGGCAGGTCATAGCCCAGGGGGATCGGCAGGCGAAAGGCAAGCATGCCGATGAAGTGCATCGACCAGATGCCGATGCCCATTGCCAGCGCGCCCCCGCCCATCCACATGAAGATGGCCCGCCCTCGCGCCGTGGCGATGCGCCCGGCCAGGTCCAGCGCGGTGTAGGACGCCAGGATCGCCACGCACAGCGAGATCAGCACCAATGAGGACGAGTAGCTACCGATAAGCATTGCCTTGTTCAACCCTGCGGGAAAAAAGCGGCCATTGGCCAGCTTCAAGTCCGCTGATTGTACTCAAGCTCTGGCGAAACGCACGGGGTTTTTGTATATGAAAATCGGATCCACAAGACGGTGCCGGCCGTGCGGCCGAAACCGTCGAGATAGAGGGGTCAGTCCGCGGCAGCCTCAGCTTCGGCAAACGCCTTCTGCTCTTCCCAGCCACCCCCGAGCGCGGCGATCAGTTGCACGCTGGCCACCAAGCGTCCCTCCAGCAGGCTCAGCGCGCTGCGCTCGTTGCTCAAGGCAGTGGTCTGCACGTTGACGACATCCAGATAGCCGATGACCCCGGCCTTGTACTGGTTCTCGGTCAGGCGCAGGGAGTCACGGGCGGCCTGCAGCGCTTCGTCGCGGACCACCGCCTCGTCGGCGTAGACCTTGAGCTGCGCCATGTAGTCTTCCACTTCACGGAAGCCGTCCAGCACGGTCTGTCGATACTGGGCGACGGTCTGGTCGTAGACCGCGACCGTGCGGTCGACTTCGGCCGAGCGGCGGCCGCCGTCGAACAAGGTCATGGCCAGTTGCGGGCCGACCGACCAGAAGCGGTTGGGCAAACTGATCCAGTTGCTGAGGGTGCTGCTGCTGTAGCCACCGCTCATGCTCAGGGTAAGGTCGGGGAAGTAGGCAGCGCGGGCCACGCCGATGCTGGCATTGGCGGACATCACCTGGCGCTCGGCAGCGGCGATGTCGGGGCGACGCTCGAGCAGTTGCGAGGGCAAGGCCACGGGGATCTGCGGCAGCGCCGGGATATGTTCGCTGGTGGCCACGGCGAAATCGGCTGGGGCCTTGCCCAGCAGCACGGCGATGGCGTTCTCGAACTGGGCGCGCTGCCATGCCAGGTCGATGAGGTCGGCCTGGGTGCTCTTGAGCTGGGTGAGCGCCTGGGCCACCGCGTCGCGGCCGGAGACACCAGCGCGATACTGGTTCTGGGTCATCTTCAGCGAGCGTTCATAGGCCGCCACGGTGGCTTCGAGCAGGCGCTTCTGTTCGTCGATCACGCGCAGTTGCAGGTAGTTCTGCACGAGTTCGGACTGCAGGCTCAGGCGGATCGCGGCCAGGTCGGCAAGACTTGCCTCGGCGCTGGCCCGGTCGCTGGCCAGCGTCTCGCGCAGCTTGCCCCACAGGTCAAGCTCCCAGCTCACGCCAAGCTGGGTGGTATAAGTGTTGCGAATGCCGCTGCTGTTGTTGCTCAGGCTCGAGCTGCTGCTGCCGGTGCCCTGGGCCGAACGGGTCTTGCCGGCCGACAGGTCGAGGGTCGGGAACAGCGCGCCGCGGCTACTGCGTACCAGCGCCTGGGCCTGGCGGTACTGGGCTTCGTACTGGGCAACCGTCTGGTTGTTGCGGTTGAGCTCCTCGACCAGCGCGTCGAGCCCGGCATCGCCATACAGCTCCCACCAGGCGCCACGGGCCAGGGCGTCGGACGGATTGGCCTGGGTCCAGCCATCGGCTTGCTTGAATTGCGCCGGGCTGCCCAGCTCGGGGCGGTGGTAGTCCGGGCTGAGGGTGCAGGCGCTGAGCATCACCAGGCACAAGCCTGCGCCCGCCAGACGCGAACCGCGTCCACGGAACAGGCGCTGCAAGGCGTGATGAAGGGGATCATGGGCAAAAGTCATAACGGAGTGTCCAGGGCAGCGTCGGTGCGCACACCGCGCCAACGATTGAAACGATGGCGCAGGCGGTCGAGGTACAGGTAGACCACCGGCGTGGTGTAGAGGGTCAGGACCTGGCTGAACACCAGGCCACCGATGATGGTCAGGCCCAGCGGCTGGCGCATCTCGGCG
>JAQZAY010000314.1 GCA_029239415.1 Pseudomonas sp.
AAGAAACTGCGTGGCATGTTTTCCAGCGATCTTTCCATCGACCTGGGCACTGCCAACACCCTTATTTACGTGCGTGAGCGCGGTATCGTCCTGAATGAGCCGTCGGTTGTTGCCATCCGCACCCACGGCAACCAGAAGAGCGTCGTCGCCGTAGGCACCGAGGCCAAGCGCATGCTGGGCCGCACGCCAGGCAACATCGCTGCCATTCGTCCGATGAAAGACGGCGTGATTGCCGACTTCAGCGTTTGTGAAAAAATGTTGCAGTACTTCATCAACAAAGTACACGAGAACAGCTTTCTGCAGCCCAGCCCACGTGTGCTGATCTGCGTGCCGTGCAAGTCGACGCAGGTCGAGCGCCGCGCCATCCGTGAGTCGGCCCTTGGCGCCGGCGCGCGTGAAGTGTTCCTGATCGAAGAGCCGATGGCCGCTGCCATCGGTGCCGGCCTGCCGGTCGAGGAGGCCCGTGGCTCGATGGTCGTCGATATCGGTGGCGGCACCACTGAAATCGCGCTCATCTCCCTGAACGGCGTGGTCTACGCCGAATCGGTGCGCGTGGGCGGCGACCGCTTCGACGAAGCCATCGTCACCTACGTGCGCCGCAACTACGGCAGCCTGATCGGCGAATCCACCGCCGAGCGCATCAAGCAGGAAATCGGTACCGCCTATCCGGGCGGCGAGCTGCGCGAAGTCGACGTGCGCGGGCGCAACCTGGCCGAAGGCGTGCCGCGTGCCTTCACCCTCAACTCCAGCGAAGTGCTCGAAGCCCTGCAGGAGTCCCTGGCGACCATCGTCCAGGCGGTCAAGAGCGCCCTGGAGCAATCGCCTCCGGAACTGGCCTCGGACATCGCCGAGCGTGGCCTGGTGCTGACCGGTGGTGGCGCGCTGCTGCGTGACCTCGACAAGCTGCTGGCCCAGGAAACCGGCTTGCCGGTCATCGTCGCCGAAGACCCGCTGACCTGCGTTGCCCGTGGCGGCGGTCGCGCCCTGGAGATGATGGACAAGCACTCCATGGACCTGCTTTCCAGCGAATAAGCCTGCGCATACCGTTGGTCGCCCGGTTTACAGCCAGCACGTGCAGTGCTACCTGTATGTGCCGGGCTGGCGTCCGTTGGGCGCCGTCACCCTCAACCCGCAAGCAGGCTGGTACGTTGTCCCATGTTCAATGACCTCCTGAGTCGTCGCCCACGAGGAACGGCCCATTAAACCGCTTTTCACCAAGGGCCCTTCGCTGGGCGTCCGCCTGCTCGTGCTGGTGGTGCTGTCGATCGCCCTGATGGTGGTCGATGCGCGCTTTGCCGTGCTCAAGCCCGTGCGCAGCCAGATGGGGCTGGTGCTGATGGAGTCCTACTCGGTCACCGACGTGCCGCAGCGCCTCTGGCAAGGGGTCGCCAGCCAGTTTGGCAGTCGCACCGAGCTTGCCGCCGAGAACGAGAAGCTCAAGACCGAGGCCTTGCTGTTGCAAGGGCGCCTGCAGAAGCTGGCCGCCCTGACCGAACAGAACGTGCGCCTGCGCGAGTTGCTCAACTCCTCGGCGCTGGTCAACGAGAAGGTCGAGGTGGCCGAACTCATCGGCGTGGACCCCAATCCGTTCACCCACCGCATCCTGATCAACAAGGGCGAGCGCGATGGTGTGGTGCTTGGCCAGCCGGTGCTCGATGCGCGCGGCCTGATGGGCCAGGTGGTCGAGCTGATGCCCTATACCTCGCGCGTGCTGCTGTTGACCGACACCACCCACAGCATTCCGGTGCAGGTCAATCGCAACGGCCTGCGCGCCATTGCCAGCGGTACCGGCAACCCTGAGCGGCTGGAGTTGCGCCATGTGGCCGACACCGCCGACGTCAAGGAAGGCGACTTGCTGGTCAGCTCCGGGCTGGGCCAGCGCTTCCCGGCGGGCTACCCGGTGGCCACCGTCAGCGAGGTGATCCACGACTCCGGCCAGCCGTTCGCCATTGTCCGCGCCATTCCCACCGCCGCCCTCAACCGCAGCCGCTACCTGCTGCTGGTGTTCAGTGACAGCCGCACCCCGGAACAGCGCGCCGCCGATGCGGCGATTGCCCAGGAGGAAGCCGACCGCCACGGTGCGGTCGGCTCCGCCGCACCGGCCAGCCCGCAGGCGCCTGCTACTGCTGAGCAAGCGGCTCCGGCAGCGCCTGCGGCCACGGTGCCCGCCGTCCCTGCGACCACGGCACCCGCTGCGCCTGCGGCCTCGACCGGCTCCGCACCGGCTATGCCCGCTGTCGCCCCCCGGGCTGCTCCCGCCGCGCCTGCCACTGCCCCGGCCTCGACGGCGCCCGCCAGCCCGGCAGCGGCGCCGGCCCAACCCCGGAGACCATGATGCCTAGCTCGCGCAGCAACAATGGCTGGGTCATCTGGCTGACGTTCCTGGTCGGCCTGTTGCTCAGCGTGTCCCCCATGCCGCAGTTCATGGAAGTCTTCCGGCCGATGTGGCTGGCCATGCTGCTGGCCTTCTGGACCCTGCACCTCCCGCACAAGGTAGGCATGACCACGGCGTTTCTGCTGGGCCTTGCCGAAGACGTGCTGTACGGCACCCTGCTCGGGCAGAACGCCCTGGTCCTGACGCTGATCACCTTCCTGGTGCTGACCTTGCAGCAGCGCCTGCGCATGTTCCCGATGTGGCAACAGTGCCTGGTGGTCCTGGTGATCTTCGGCATCGCCCAGCTGGTCCAGCTGTGGCTGAGCGCCCTGACCGGCAATCGCCTGCCGACCCTGGCACTGGTCTGGTCGGCGGTGATCAGCGCCTTGCTCTGGCCGTGGATCAGCTTTGCCCTGCGCGACCTGCGCAAACGCCTGAGTATCAACTGAAGGCCTCGATGCCACTGACAGGAAGATGTCCACATGACCGCGTTGTACCTGGCCTCTGGCTCTCCCCGCCGGCGTGAGCTGCTGACGCAGATCGGCGTGCCGTTCACCCCGATCAGTGCCCCGGTCGACGAAACCCCGTTGCCCGGCGAAAGTGCCCCGGACTATGTCGAGCGCCTGGCTCGTGCCAAGGCGGCTGCCGGGTACGCCACCCTGACCCGGCCTGGCGTGGTGCTGGGCGCCGACACCGCCGTGGTGCTCGACGGCAAGATCCTCGGCAAGCCCGAGGGGCCCGACCATGCCCAGGCGATGCTGTGCGAGCTTTCTGGCCGCGAGCACCAGGTGCTCACCGCCGTGGCGCTGACCGACGGCGCGCGCTGCCTCAGCCTGTGCGTCGCAAGCCAGGTGCGCTTTGCCTCCATCAGCGCCGAGCAGGCCCGGCGCTACTGGGCCACGGGCGAGCCTGTCGACAAGGCTGGCGGCTATGCTATCCAGGGCCTGGGCGCGATTTTTGTCGCCGCCCTCGCTGGCAGCTATTCGGCCGTGGTCGGCCTGCCGTTGAGCGAAACCGCCGAGCTCCTCGAACGATTCGGCATTGCCTGCTGGCAAGCCCGGCCACTCGACGAGGAGGACGCCCGCCCGCTGTAGCCAGTCGCCCGCCCGCCATCCATCATTAGCCAAGACCTTTGACGAGAGCCTGCCATGAGTGAAGAGATTCTGATCAATATCACACCGATGGAATCACGCGTGGCGGTGGTGGAGAACGGGGTGCTGCAAGAGGTGCACGTCGAGCGTACCCAGCGCCGTGGCATCGTTGGCAATATCTACAAGGGCAAGGTGGTACGGGTGCTGCCGGGCATGCAGGCGGCGTTCGTCGACATCGGCCTGGACCGCGCCGCGTTCATCCATGCCTCGGAAATTTCCCAGCGCGAAGGTTCGGCGGTGGAGAGCATCAGCGCACTGGTGCATGAAGGCCAGAGCCTGGTGGTGCAGGTCACCAAGGACCCGATCGGCTCCAAGGGCGCGCGCCTCACCACCCAGCTGTCGATTCCGTCGCGCTACCTGGTGTACATGCCGCGCAGCAGCCATGTCGGGATCTCGCTGAAGATCGAGGACGAGGCCGAGCGTGACCGCCTCAAGCAGGTGGTCACCGACTGCATGGCCCAGGAAGACATCAAGGATGCCGGGGGCTTCATCCTGCGTACCGCCGCCGAAGGCGCGCGCTCCGAGGAGATCCTCATGGACATCCGCTACCTGCGCCGCCTCTGGGAGCAGATCGGCGCGCAGATCAAGAGCGTCGGCGCACCCACCGAGATCTACGAAGACCTGGGCCTGGCCCTGCGTACCCTGCGCGACCTGGTCAACCCGAAGATCGAGAAGATCCGCATCGATTCGCGCGAGACCTTCCAGAAGACCACCCAGTTCGTCATCGAGCTGATGCCCGAGATCGCCGACCGCCTGGAACACTACCCCGGCGAGCGGCCTATCTTCGACCTGTACGGGGTCGAGGACGAGATCCAGCGTGCCCTCGACCGCAAGGTGCCGCTCAAGTCCGGTGGCTACCTGGTGGTCGATCCGGCCGAGGCGATGACCACCATCGACGTCAACACCGGCGCTTTCGTCGGTCACCGCAACCTCGAAGAAACCATCTTCAAGACCAATCTGGAAGCGGCCACC
>JAQZAY010000315.1 GCA_029239415.1 Pseudomonas sp.
GTCCGTTGTCTAGTGATTGTGCGGCCGAGATCCTACCAGAGAGCCATGGCAATGGCTCGCGCCGAGCGCCACATCGTCAGCAACGGTTCAGGTGGCGGCGCGACACGGCTTGAAGCGTGCCGCTGGAAGCTTGTAGCATCGCGGCCTTCTTCGCCTGCCAAGGAACGCCGATGTCCGGCCTCGAACTCTTCGCCGCCGTGCTCGGCGTGATCGCCGTGTGGCTCACGGTCAAGCAGAACCCTTGGTGCTGGCCGATCGGCCTGGTGATGGTCTTGCTCTACAGCTGGATCTTCTTCGAGGTCAAGCTGTACTCGGACATGCTCCTGCAACTGGTCTATGCGCTGCTGCAGCTGTACGGCTGGTGGCAGTGGACGCGCCCGGAACGGGTCGAGGACGCTCGCCAGGTCAGCTACCTGCGCGCGACGCCCATGCTCGCGGGCCTGGCCGCCGGGCTGCTGGCGAGCCTGGCCCTGGGTGCCGCCATGGCGACCTGGACCGACGCCGCGCAGCCGTGGCTGGACGCTGCCCTCACGGGCTTCAGCCTGGTCGCCCAGGTGTGGATGGCGCAGAAGCGCGTGCAGTGCTGGCCGCTGTGGGCGGTGCTGGATGTGATCTTCGTGGGCCTGTTCCTCTATAAAGGGCTGTACCTGACCGCCGCGCTGTACGCCTTGTTCACCCTGATCGCCCTGCGTGGCTGGCAGCAATGGCGGCGTGATCCTGCGTTGGTGGCGGCATGAAGGTGCTGGTGCTGTGCGGCCCCGAGTCCAGCGGCAAGAGCTGGCTGAGCGGCGAGATCCAGGCGCATTTCGGCGGCGAGGTGGTCGGTGAGTACGTGCGCCATTTCATCGACCAGCATCGGCGCGACACCTGCTATGCCGACATCACCCCGATCGCGCAGGGCCAGCTGGCCTGGGAAGACCGCGCCCGCGAGCAGGCGCCGCGGCTGCTGGTCCTCGACACCCACTTGCTGAGCAACATGCTCTGGAGCCGGGTGCTGTTCGGCGACTGTCCGGCCTGGATCGAGCAAGCGTTGCTGGCGCGGCGCTACGACCTGCACCTGCTGCTCAGCCCGCAAGGGGTCGACTGGGTAGGCGACGGGCAACGTTGCCAGCCGCAGCTCGAGCAACGCAGTGCGTTCTTCGATGCCAGCCAGCAGTGGCTGCAGCGGCATGCCCAGCCCGTTGGCATCGTCGAGGGCGACTGGGCGCAACGGCGCGCGCAGGCTTTTGCCGCGGTGCAGCACCTGCTCGAGTGAGCCGCACGGCCACTGGCGCCGTGCCCCAAGGCCGTGCCTGTTATCATCCTTCATACTTACGTGATGATTTGATGGCAGGAAGGTTGATTTTTCGTGAAAGGTATTTCTGGCTGGATTCGACACCCCCACGCACCACTGGCCAGCCTCGTGGGGCTGGTGCTTGTGCTGCCTGTCTGCCTGCGCCTGGCGTTGGGCTGGTCCGATCCGCACGGTTACCTTTCGGACCTGGCCATTGGCAGCCTGCTGGTGGTGGCGCTGCATCGCCGCCGGGGCTGGCTGGCCTTTGCGGTGCTGGTGTTCTGGGTGTTCCTGACGGTGGCGAGCGCCGAGCTGGTCAACGCCGTCGGCCGGTTGCCCGCGGTGTCGGACCTGCACTACCTGCTCGACCCAAGCTTTGTCGAAAACTCCACCGGGGGCGGTCTTGCCTATCCCTGGCTGGGCAGCCTGCTGGCCGTGGGGCTGGCGTTGTGGGCCGTGGTCCGGTGGCTCAACCGCGCCCGGCCAAGCGCGCCCCTGCCGCGCCCAGCCTGGGCCGCGCCGCTGCTGCTGCTGGTGGCCCACTGGGGCGCCGAGCACCTGGCACCCAGCGATGCAGACCAGTGGCGCCAGTTCAACCTGCCCCACCAGTTGATCGCGGCAGGCGTCGGCGATGCGCAACGCCAGGTCGAGGACTGGTGGTGGGGCGACGCGCCGCAGCAACCGCCGGCCATGGCCGGGCTGACGCGCCTGGACCTGGACGGCAAGCCGCTGCTGCACGGCCCGGGACGCGCGCGCAACCTGTTGATCATCACCCTCGAAGGCATCCCGGGGGCCTACGTGCAGCCTGATCGCGAGGCGCTGGGCAGCCACTTCGCTGAAGACCCCATGCCCCGGCTCAGCCACTGGGCCAGGCGCGGCATGAATACCCCGGACTATGTGCTGCACTCGCACCAGACCATCCGCGGCCTGTACGCGATGCTCTGTGGCGACTACGACAAGTTCGACAACGGTACCCCCAAGGGCGTCGAGCTGCTGACCCAGCAAGGGCGCAACCAGGACTGCCTGCCGGCCCAGCTGCGACAGCACGGTTTCGCCACGCATTTCCTGCAAGGGGCAGGCCTGCGCTTCATGGCCAAGGACAAGATCATGCCGCACATCGGCTTCGACTCGACCCATGGCCTGGAGTGGTTCAGCAATCCCAATCACCTTGACTTCGCCTGGGGCAAGGATGACAAGGCGTTCTTCGAGGGCGCCCTGGACTATGTCGAGCAGATCGACAGGCAGGCGCAACCGTGGATGCTCACGCTGCTGACGGTCGGCACCCACCAGCCCTACTCCGCGCCCCACGAATACCTGGAGCGCCATGACACCAGCAAGCAGGCGGCGGTCGCCTACCTGGACGACGCCGTCGGTGCGTTTCTCGACGAGCTCGAGCGGCGCGGCGTCCTGCAGGACACCCTGGTCGTGGTGACCTCGGACGAATCCCATGGCATCGAGGGCGTGCGCCTGGCATCGTCGTGGGGCTTCAACCTGATGCTCGCCCCTGAGCAGGAGCAGCTGCCACGGCTCAAGCCAGGCGTCTACGGCCATGTCGACCTCAGCGCCTCGTTGCTCGACTATTTCGCCTTGCCCGTTCCCGAGACCCTCAGCGGCCGGTCGCTCTTGCGCGACTATGCCAAGGGGCGCGAGATGATGTCGTTCACCAACGGCAAGCTGCGCTACCACGATGGCCAGGGCACCTTTACCGAGTGCGACTTCCAGGAGCGCTGCCGTCGCTACGCCAGCCCAGGTTTCATCGCCGAGCAGGCCAGCTACCTGGGCCGCGACAGCACGGCGGGCGCCCGCCGCATGACGGCCCGCGCCGAAGCGCTGGACCGCAGCCTGCTCGGCTCGCCGCTGAACCAGCGCTACCAGTTCGGCAGCCCGGACATCCTGCCCCTGCATCAGAACGTGCGGGACGACTGGACCGACAACCTCATCGGCGCCCAGTACCTGGAAATGCCCAAGGGCTCCTACACCCGCGTGAGCCTGAAAGTGCGCGCGCTCGATCCCGAACACACGGCCTACATCCAGCTCAAGGCCAAGGAGTTCGAGCAGGATGTGCAGGTAGGCTTGCCCAGCGAGATGGTGGTCACCGCCGACCGACCGCTGGAGTTCGAGTTCCGCTTCGACAACCCGCAGGTGCGCAAGGCGTTCTCGTTCCACCTGCTGGGGTACGGCGCAGGTTCGGTGGAAATCAGTGACTTCAGCGTGGTCACGCAGCTGCCAGGCGAGGAAGATCCGCAGGAAGAAATGCACGAAGATCTGCAAGAAGAGCTGCAGGACAGCGTGGCGCTGTCAGGCTGACCGGGGCACGATCCCGCTGCCGCGCCCATGCGCCAGCGGGACCGGGAACACTATGCGGCGTGGCGCAGCATCTCGAGCACCTTGGCATGCAACGCCGGGTCCCCGCACGCCACCACCGCTCCACCCTGCTGCGCAGAGCCGCCATCCCAGGCGGTCATCACCCCGCCGGCGCCCTCGATGATGGGCATCAGCGCCTGCACGTCATAGGGCTGCAGGCTGGCCTCGACGATCACGTCGACAAAGCCCGAGGCGAGCATGCAGTACGCATAGCAGTCACCGCCGTAGCGCATCAGCCGCGCCTGGCCGGCGACAGCCTCGAAGGCGGCCTTGCGCGCAGGGGTGTCGAACATGTCCGGGGTAGTGCACATCAGGGTCGCGGTGGACAGCTCGGCGCAGGCGCGGGTCTTCAGCGGCGCGCCCTTTGCCCAGGCGCCATCGGGCGTGCCGATGAAGCGCTCGCCGGTGAACGGCTGGTTCATCACGCCGACCACCGGGCGCTCGCCGTCGTTGAGGGCGATCAGCGTGCCCCACAACGGCAGCCCGGTGATGAAGGCACGCGTACCGTCGATCGGGTCGAGCACCCACGTCAGCGGGCTGCTGCCGGCGGCCACGCCTTCCTCTTCACCGAGGATGCCATGCTGCGGATAACGCGCCTGGATAAGCGCGCGCATGGCCTGCTCGGCCGCCTTGTCCGCCGCGGTCACCGGATCGTACAGGCGCCCGCCCTTGTCCTCGACTTCCAGGCTGGCACGGAAATAAGGCTGGATCGCCGCGGCCGCCGCATCGGCAAGCTGCTCGGCGAACGCGCGGTACTCGGTGATCTGTTCGCGGGTCAATGTCATGGGGAGGCCTCGATCAGGGAGAAAAGGCCGGCATCATACCCCACTCGACGACCCGCAGAATCCACA
>JAQZAY010000316.1 GCA_029239415.1 Pseudomonas sp.
AGCAACCCTGAAACACCTGATGGAAAACGCCCAGAACCTGCGTTCGGTATAAAACATATAAAACCATAGGCAATATGGCATGGGTCCTGCTTTGTTCCCTGCATGAGTCTTGAACCAGCCGACTTTGTTACCGCCGGGCACATCCGCGGTAACGGCTTACGAGGTGTGTCACCATGCTTATCACCGGCATCAAGAGCCGCCCGGTCTACGACCAGCTGCATCCCATGACAGGCGGCTTGCGCCACCTGATCGCAGGCCAGGGCAGTGGCGGCGCCGCCATGCTGCGGCTGATCGCAGACATGTCGCCATCCCAGCGCCAGCGCAGCACCCTGCTCTACTCCACCGAAACCTTCTCCGGCCACGACCACCTGCAGGCCTTGCAGGCCGTCGAGGCCGCGAGTCTCGAAGTGTTCGCCAGCAACCAGGCCCTGATCGACGCCTTGCACCAGCACCTGGGCGCCGCGCACATGGGCACGCGGCTGTACCTGAGCGGCTCGGAAAGCTTCATCGGTACCGCGATGCAGGCTGCCAACGCGGTGGACCTGAACCGCGACGAAGTGCTGCGCGAGCACAGCGGCACCCTGGTACGCAGGGTCTGGTGCGCGCATTGCGACACCTACACCGAGAACGTCACCCATCGCGTGTTCACCTGCCCCGGCTGCCAGCTCAGCCTGGTGGTGCGCGACCACTACTCGCGTCGCCTGGCCGCCTTCCAGGGCATCAAGGCCGATGGCGAAGTCCCAGGCGAAATGCCTGCTGCCGAGGAGCTCGACACATGAATACCCATAACGGCACCCTGAGCGTGCAGGTGGCGCGCATCGAGACGATGACGCCCGAGATCAAGCGCTTCACCCTGGTCGACCCGGACGGCAAGCACTTGCCCGCGTTTTCCGGCGGCAGCCATGTGGTGGTGGTCCTGGAGGACGGCGACAAGACTCACCGCAATGCCTACTCGCTGATGAGCTCGCCCTACGACTCCAGCGCCTACCAGATCGCCGTGCGCCGGGTGTGCGAGGGTCGCGGCGGCTCGCGCCACCTGCACGACCGGGTCAGTGAAGGCGACCTGTTGCAGATCCTGCAGCCGGCCAACCTGTTCCCGCTGGCCAAGCACGCCCGCCAGCACCTGTTCATCGCCGGCGGCGTGGGCATCACGCCGGTGTACTCGCAACTCGAAGAGCTGCAGCTCAAGCAGTCGACCTTCGAGCTGCACCTGGCCGTGCGCGGCCCGGAGCACACCGCGCTGGGCCTGGAGCTCAAGGCCCGCTTCGGCGAACGGGTGCACCTCTACGTGCAGGGTCATGGCCCGCGCCTGGATATCCGCCAGGTGCTCACGGCACGCCCGCTGGGCAGCCACGTGTACGTGTGCGGCCCGGACAGCATGATCGATGACACCCTCGACAGCGCCCACGCCCTGGGCTGGACCGACAGCCACATCCACTACGAGCGCTTTGTCGAGCAAGGCTCCAGCGGCCAGCCGTTCAGCGTCACCCTGGCGCGCCAGGGCGTGACGATCGAGGTGCCGGCCGAGCAGTCCCTGCTCGAAGCCGCCGAACAGGCCGGCTACAAGGTGCCCTACCTGTGCCGCGGCGGGGCTTGCGGCTACTGCGAGACCGAAGTGCTCGAAGTCGAGGGCGAGCTCGACCACCGCGACGACTGGCTCAGCGAGGAAGACAAGCTGAGCCGCCGCAAATTCATGCCTTGCGTATCCCGCGCCAACTGCAGCCGACTGGTCGTAGACCTCTGAGACAGGACAATAACAAGATGACCGTTTTCAAGCCGATCGAAACCTACGCCGACGCTGGCGAACACACCTACTCCAACAGCCGCGACGCAGTGCTGCGCCTGCCCTTCCCGTATCCCGAAGACCAGTACATGTACTCGATGAACGTCGAGCCGCACGTGCCCTTCGGGACCGGTGCCCTGCGCGCCCAGTTCGACATCGACGAGCACTACATCTCCGAGTGCCACCACCGGGCCCGGACGCTCGACAGCCAGCCTGGCGTGCACTACGCCGCCCTGCCGCACATGATGGAGGCGCAGTGGGACCTGCTCGAGCTGCTGATGGAGTCGTACTCGCGCGATTTCCCCGAGCACTTCACCCTCGAGAAGAAAGGTAGCCAATGGCACTGGATCAACCGTCCGCTGCAGATCGACGACACCTTCATCTTTGGTGACGCCAGCACCTTGCCGATGGACCCGATGGAATACATCACCCGCCAGGCGCAGGGTGAGTTCATCCTGCTCGAGGAACGCGACGAGACCCTGGTGATGGGCGCCGGCATGGCCACGCAGCGCGCGGACTATTCACTGCGCTTCAACCTGGGCATGAGCTTCATGGAGTTCCATGGGCCGGTACCCAAGCTGCATGAAATGGGTATCCTGCAGCGCGCGCTGAAGTTCTTGCTGCGCCTGCGCCCAGGCCACCCGGTACGCCGTACCAACTGGTCGATCACCGTCGACCCGCGCTTGGAAACCTCGGCCGAGACCCTGCCGGACTGGGCACCGGACCGCACCCAGGTCACCGCCGAGAACGCAGGCCAGCGGGTCAACCTGCGCGTCGAGCTGCAGCCCTTGCATCGCCTGCCGCGCAGCAACGCCGTGCTGTTCCCGGTGCGCACCTACCTGGTCAGCCTCGAGCAGCTGGCCGAGTACGCGCCGCAGTGGGCCAAGCGCATGCACCGGGTCATCCGCGACCTCGACCAGGAGCTGGTGGACTACAAGGGCTTCACCCGCTACCGCGATGCCATGGTTGGCTGGCTGTCGCAGTACGACGACGGCACCCCGGTCGACGAGAGTCGCCAGTAACGCTTATACAGGCGCGCCCGCGCGGCGCGCCGCCAACGATCGATGTGCTTGCCATCCAGGGATCACCCATGAAAACAATACGAAATATCCTGCCAGAGAGCTGGAGCCTGGTGTTCTCCGCCGCAGCCGCGGCCTACGGCGTCGGCCTGCTGGGGCTGTGGGCCTTGCCCTTCCTGATCAGCGCGATCATCCACGACCTTGCACTCGACGAGGCCCAGGCCGGGCTGCTGATGTCCGCCGAGTTCGGCTTCACCATGCTCGCCTCCCTGCTGGTCGCCCCCTTCATGGGGCGTGCGCCGCGACGCACCCTTGCCCTGGTCGGCACCGTGATAGCCATCGCGGCCAACATTGCCAGCGCCAACATAGGAGACATCTATGCCCTGGCGGCCGTGCGTTGCCTGGCAGGGCTTGGCGCAGGCCTGGCGCTGGCCTGTGGCAATGCCGCGGTATCGAGCGCCCGGCATCCTGACCGCATCGCCGGGCACATGAACGTGCTGTCGGTGCTGTTGATGATCGTGGTGATGCTCGGCTACGCCAAGGTCATGGCCCTGTATGGGCTGCCAGGGCTGTACTACGCCATGGCCGCGACCATGGCGGTGATGCTGCTGGCCATTCCGATGCTTGCGCAACGCGCGCCAGTTGCAGAGGCCGTTCCCCTGGTGGCTGCTCGCACAGGCGGGTCGGGCAATGTGCTGCTGAGCCTGCCGGCCATCTGCATGATGCTGGCGATGTTCGTGTTCCAGGCCCGCGACACCATGGGCTGGGCGTTTGTCGAGCGCATCGGCACCATGGTCGGCTATACCGGTGACGAGCTCGGCGTGCTGCTGTCGGTACAATCGGTGGTCGGCCTGATCGGTCCCTTGATCGCGGCAATGATCGGCAAGCGTTTCGGCATGAGCACCCCGGTGATCCTGGCGATCCTGCTGACCGGCGGGACCAGTCTGAGCTACGTGCTCGGCGAGCACTCCAAGACCTTGTACACCGCTGGCGTGATGACCATCTGCGTCACCTACTTCTACGCCCTGAGCTACCTGACTGGCCTGGCTGCCGAGCTTGACCGCGAAGGCCGCGTGGTGGCGGCGGCCAGCAGCTTCCTGAGCCTGGGGCTGGCAGTGGGGCCGGCGATTTCCGGCGGGTTGATCTCGCTGGGTGGGTTCAGCCTGGCAGCCTGGGGAATCGGCGTTACGGTGGTGCTGACCCTGCTGCTGGTGATCGTGCCGTTGGCCAGCGTTCGCCGGGAGTCGGTGCGATTGGTGCCGGTAGCTGCGGTGTAAGACAGTAGACGGGTTGCTTTGAACAGTGGGTCCGGGTCGGTTTCGGCAGGCTCGGGCCCATGGGAAAGACTGCCGCTCGTGGCAGTGCGTCGAAAAGCACTGGCGCCCAAATCGTTTCTGGGCGTTTCGGAACCGTGGCGGATATATTATCGTGGCGAGGTGCGCAAATAATGACGGCCTGAGCCATCAGGTATCCGCAACACATCGAGGGTGTCATGAGTAACGAGATCAACTGGGACAAACTGGGCTTCGACTACATCAAGACTGACAAGCGCTACCTGTCCTACTGGCGCAATGGCGAGTGGGACCAGGGCACCCTGACCGAAGACAACCAGCTGCACATCAGCGAGGGCTCGACTGCCCTGCACTATGGCCAGCAATGCTTCGAAG
>JAQZAY010000317.1 GCA_029239415.1 Pseudomonas sp.
ATCAAGGAAGTGGTCAAGGTCCCGGTGCTGCACGCGCAGAACATCAAGGACCCGAACCAGGCCCAGCGTATCCTCGAAGGTGGCTACGTGGACATGGTCGGCATGACCCGTGCGCACATCGCCGACCCGCATCTGATCGCCAAGATCAAGATGGGCCAGATCGACCAGATCAAGCAGTGCGTCGGCGCCAACTACTGCATCGACCGGCAGTACCAGGGCCTGGATGTGCTGTGCATCCAGAACGCCGCGACCTCCCGTGAGTACATGGGCGTGCCGCACATCATCGAGAAGACCACCGGCGTGAAGCGCAAGGTGGTGGTGGTCGGCGCGGGCCCTGCCGGCATGGAGGCCGCGCGCGTGGCCGCCGAGCGTGGCCACGACGTGACCCTGTTCGAGAAGAAAGAGCAGATCGGCGGCCAGATCACCACGGCCTCCAAGGCCCCGCAGCGCGACCAGATCGCCGGCATTACCCGCTGGTACCAGCTAGAGCTGGCGCGGCTGAAGGTTGACCTGCGCCTGGGCACCGCGGCCGATGCCGACACCATCATGGACCTGCGTCCCGACGTGGTCGTGCTGGCGGTGGGCGGGCATCCGTTCGTCGAGCAGAACGAGCACTGGGGCGCTGCCGAAGGGCTGGTGGTCAGCAGCTGGGACGTGCTCGACGGCAAGGTCGCCCCGGGCAAGAACGTGCTGGTGTACGACACCATCTGCGAGTTCACCGGCATGTCGGTGGCCGACTACATCGCCGACAAGGGCAGCCAGGTCGAGATCGTCACCGACGACATCAAGCCGGGCGTTGCGATCGGCGGGACCTCGTTCCCTACCTACTACCGCAGCATGTACCCCAAGGAAGTGATCATGACTGGCGACCTGGCGCTGGAAAAGGTCTACCGCGAGGGCGACAAGCTGGTGGCGGTGCTGGAGAACGAGTACACCGGCGCCAAGGAAGAACGGGTGGTCGACCAGGTGGTGATCGAGAATGGCGTGCGTCCCGACGAAGCGCTCTACTACGCGCTCAAGGAAGGGTCGCGCAACAAGGGCCAGATCGATGTGGAAGCGCTGTTCGCCATCAAGCCGCAGCCGATCCTCAGCCAGCCGGGCGAAGGCTACCTGCTGTATCGCATCGGCGACTGCGTGGCCCAGCGCAACACCCATGCGGCGATCTACGACGCCTTGCGCCTGTGCAAGGACTTCTGATTGCACAGGCATGAACACCGCCCTTGAGGGCGGGACTGGCCCCCTGTGGGAGCGGGTTTACCCGCGAAAGCGTCAGCACCGACAACACAGTTGCCTGACCGGACGCATTCGCGGGTAACCCCGCTCCCACAGGGTCCGCGCCGCCCTTGAGAGCGGTGCAAGAATCCAGCTGTTGTGGGAGTTTCCCATGTTGAACACCCTGCTACCCCTCCTGCTGTTCACCGCGCTGGCACTGGCGGTGCTCGGCGCGCTGCGCCGCGTGCGCATGTGGCGTCGTGGCCGGCCGTCGAAGGTCAGCCTGGTCGGTGGCCTGCTGGCCATGCCGCGTCGCTACCTGGTCGACCTGCACCACGTGGTCGCGCGCGACAAGTACATGTCCAATACCCACGTCGCCACGGCCGGGGGCTTCGCGCTGTCGGCGCTGCTGGCGATCCTGGTGCACGGCTTCGGCCTGCAGAGCAGGATCCTCGGCTATGCCTTGCTGGTGGCCACGGTAGTGATGTTCAGCGGTGCGCTGTTCGTCTACAAGCGCCGCCTGGACCCACCCTCGCGCCTGTCGAAGGGCCCGTGGATGCGCTTGCCGAAAAGCCTGCTGGTGTTTGCCATCACCTTCTTCATCGCCACCTTGCCGGTGGCCGGTATCCTGCCCGAAGGCACCGGCGGCTGGCTGCTGGTGGCGCTGCTTGGCGTGGGTGTGGCGTGGGGCGTGTCGGAACTGTTCCTGGGCATGACCTGGGGCGGGCCGATGAAGCATGCCTTCGCCGGTGCCCTGCACCTGGCCTGGCACCGCCGTGCCGAACGCTTCGGCGGCGGTCGTTCCACCGGCCTCAAGCCGCTTGACCTGGAAGACCCGGATGCGCCGCTGGGCGTCGAGAAACCCAAGGATTTCACCTGGAACCAGCTGCTCGGCTTCGATGCCTGCGTGCAATGCGGCAAGTGCGAGGCCGCGTGCCCGGCGTTCGCCGCGGGCCAGCCGCTGAATCCGAAGAAGCTGATCCAGGACATGGTCGTCGGCCTGGCCGGTGGCACCGATGCCAGGTTCGCCGGCAGCCCGTACCCGGGCAAGCCGGTCGGCGAGCACGGCGGCAACCCGCACCAGCCGATCGTCAATGGCCTGGTCGATGCCGAGACACTGTGGTCGTGCACCACCTGCCGCGCCTGCGTCGAGGAATGCCCGATGATGATCGAGCACGTCGATGCCATCGTCGACATGCGCCGCCACCTGACCCTTGAAAAGGGCGCGACGCCGAACAAGGGCGCCGAGGTGCTGGACAACCTGATCGCCACCGACAACCCCGGCGGCTTCGCCCCGGGCGGGCGGATGAACTGGGCGGCCGACCTGAACCTCAAGGTGCTGTCGCAGGTGCGCGCCACCGAAGTGCTGTTCTGGGTTGGCGACGGCGCCTTCGACATGCGCAACCAGCGCACCCTGCGTGCCTTCGTCAAGGTGCTCAAGGCCTCGGGCGTGGACTTCGCCGTGCTGGGCCTGGAGGAGCGCGACAGCGGCGACGTGGCGCGGCGCCTGGGCGACGAGGCGACGTTCCAGCAACTGGCCAAGCGCAATATCAAGGCCCTGGGCCAGTACAGCTTCAAGCGCATCGTGACCTGCGACCCGCACAGCTTCCATGTGCTCAAGAACGAGTACGGCGCCCTGGGCGGCGACTACCAGGTGCTGCACCACAGCACCTACATCGCCGAACTGATCGCCGCCGGCCGCCTGAACCTCGGCCAGCACAAGGGTGGCAGCGTGACCTATCACGATCCGTGCTACCTGGGCCGCTACAACGGCGAGTACCAGGCCCCGCGCGACGTGCTCAAGGCCCTCGGCATCGAGGTGCGCGAGATGCAACGCTCGGGCT
Source organism: Pseudomonas sp. (assembly GCA_029239415.1). The sequence goes on from JAQZAY010000317.1 coordinate 3,057, forward strand.
TCCGCTCGCGCTGCTGCGGCGGCGGTGGCGGCGCGCCGATCACCGATATTCCCGGCAAGCAGCGGATTCCCGACATGCGCATGGACGATATCCGCGAGACCGAAGCCGAGCTGGTGGCCGTGGGTTGCCCGCAGTGCACCGCCATGCTCGAAGGCGTGGTCGAGCCTCGTCCACAGATCAAGGACCTGGCCGAACTGGTGGCCGATGCCTTGCTTGAAGAAGAGGCCGCGGGCCCCGCGAGCAAGCCCCAGGCCGCGGCCGTACGTGAACCTGCGGAGGTGCACTGATGAGCGACATTATCCGCCGCGACCCTCGCGCCGAGTGGATCGCCCGTAATCGCCTGCACCCGCTGCATGCGGCGATGCAGACGCAACAGGCCAGCTGGATGGGGCCCCAGGGTGTCCTGCGCAAGAATCCGCACGCGGTCGGTTTCATCGGCCCCAACGGCGTCAAGCGCATCGACCGCTCGGGTGCCCAGCAGGGCGGTGCGGTTGGCAAGCGCAGCGCCGTGGCCGACGTGCAATTGCCGCTGCACCAGGTGGCCGCGCCTGCCTTCTACATTGCCGTGGTACCCGACATGGTCGGGGGCCGCCTCGGCAGCCACGACCGCGACCTGCTTGGCCTGGCCCACAGCCTGGCCGGCAGCGACGGTGCGGTGCTCGCCGTGGTATTCGGCGAGCACAAGGAAAGCCATTTTTCCACTGCCGGCGTCGACCGCCTGCTGGTCATCGGCGGCGAGCAGTACCAAGGCTATGCACCCGAGCAACTTGTCCAAGGCCTGCGGGCTGTGGATAACCAGTTCAGCCCCCGCCACTGGCTGCTGCCTGACAGCCGCACCGGTGGCGGCGAGCTGGGCCGGCGCCTGGCCGCGGCGCTCGGCGAGCGCCCGGCCACGCGTGTCTGGCAGGTCAAGGACGGCCAGTGCATCGGCCGTGCTGGCGCCGGTCAGCAAGACCTGCAACGCAGCGTGCCACGCCTGATCCTGGCCGCCGCCGAATGCGCCGAGCCAGTCAGCGAGACCCGCCACGAAGCGCTGCCGGTGGAGTTGTCCACAGAGGTGGTGCGGGCGCTGCCGCGCATCGGCGACCTGGGCCCGGTGGCCGTCGACCCGGCGACCATCGCCATGGCCGAGGCCGAGTTCATCATGTCGGGCGGCAACGGAGTCAAGGACTGGGAGCTGTTCCACCAGGCCACTGCCGCCCTGGGCGCCACCGAAGGCGCTTCGCGCGTGGCGGTCGACGATGGCTTCATGCCACGCAACCGCCAGGTCGGCGCAACGGGTACCTGGGTCACGGCGCGGGTGTACATGGCGGTGGGCATTTCTGGAGCGATCCAGCACCTGCAGGGCATCGGCGCCTGCGACAAGGTGGTGGCGATCAACATGGACCCTGGCTGCGACATGATCAAACGGGC
>JAQZAY010000318.1 GCA_029239415.1 Pseudomonas sp.
TTTTGCCCGTACTGCAGCATCTACGCGACCTGTCCTGGTGTAGAAGGGAAATGGCGCATGCCGTTGCCAGACGCCATGCAGGCTATCGACCGCCATCGGAAAAAGATGAGCCGGATTTCACCACAGGCGCCTGATGGCGTCGAGCCATCGTTTGGATCGCGGGCGTTTAGAACGTCACGCTCACGCTCAGCGTCAGGAAATCGCGGTCGCTCAGCGTGCTGTAGGCCCCATCGAAGAAGTTGGTGTAGGCCACGCTGGCCCTGTAGGTGTCCTGGTATTCGGCGTCCAGCCCCAGGCTCACGGCCTTGCGACCTTCCTCGAACGTCGCCTGCGGGCCTGGTGAGTAACCCGATACGTCGTGCGACCAGGCGATGCTCGGGCTGAGGTCGACACCTGCGAAGACATTGTCGTAGTCCCAGGCCGCGCGCGCGCGATAACCCCATGCTGCACGGGTGGTATAGCCTTCGTTTTCGCAATGACGGCCAGGGTCGGCGCTGCTTGCGAAACCGGAACCTTCGTAGGTGTCGCCATTCAACCGAGCGCAGCTGTCTCCGCCCCCTGCCTCGGGCAGAGGACCAGGGCCGAACACGGCATCGCGGCCATAGCGCGCCTGGCGTGTGCTGTCCAAGCCGCCCACGTAGGTGACGCCCAGCTCGCCCATCAGAGTGAAACGGCGCGCGCCCATGACCTGGTCGAACACCTGAGTCAACGAGGTCTGGAACTGGGTGACGTCCTTGCGCCGGTAGCCAGGGGTCGCTTCCCCGACGGCCCCGTCGAGCAACGACGCATTGGCCAGGACGCCACCTGCAGGACGCAGGCTGGCGAACAGGACGTCATGGGTGTTGAGCTGCACGGGCGCATTGGGCCGGTAGCTCAGTTCGCCGCGCCAGGCCATGCCCGTGGAGAGCGTCGTGGCAAAGCTCACCCCGTACAGGCGGATGTCTTCCGGGTACTCCACCGCATAGCGGCTGTTGCCGGCCACGGCCAGGGGGCGCAACGCTTCGGGCAAGGCCTGACTCGCGGCCAGCGCCGATGCAGAGGCGCCCTGGGCGTTCAAGAACGGCGATCGACTGTGGTAGTTCATGAAGTAGGCGCCGAACTCGGTATCCAGCGGCTCGAACAGGTAGTGCAGCGCCAGCCCGAACTGGCCCGCGTCCCGGGCGTCGCGGTCCACGCCCCGAGCGACCTTGACGCCCTCGTCGTCGACAGCCACCCCCTGCCCGGCCAGCAGAGACCGGTCGGCACTCGACAGGGTGCGACGGCTGTCGAGCAGGCGCAGGTTGTCGGTGCAGCCATTGGCCAGGAGATCGGACTGCGAAAAGAACGTGCCGCAATTCTCGCCATCGGTTTGCGCCCACTCGAGCTGATAGAACGCTTCGGCCGACACGGTATCGGTCAGTTGCTGGGACACGTAGAACAGGTTGACGGGCGCCTGACCGTCCTTGAGCTCGGTGCCAGGTCGGTGCAAGGCGCTGACGTCGGTGCGGTTGATGGCATTGATGCCGCCGCCGATGAACAGACCCTCACCCCAGTTCACCACCTGCCGCCCTAGGCGGACCGTGCCGGGCTGCGCGCCGAGGGTGTAATGATGGTAGGCGAACGCTTCGAGCAGTTCGCCGCCAGAGGATCGGGCGCTGCGCGCACGGTGCGAATCGTCGATGTCCTTGAACGGACGGCCTTCGTCCTTGAGTTCGAAGTCGTACCAGTAGCGGCCCCGCAGGTACACGCCGCTGTCGCCATACTTCAGTTCCAGGCCATGCAGGCCGGTGAAGACCTTGGAGAAGGTCTCGCCACGCGTGAAGTTCTGTCGCCCGTCGTCGCCGATCGACGAAAACCCTCGACCGCCATTGTTGGCCCCGATCAGCCCCTTGTCCGGCTTGGCCGTGGACCAGCCGGCACCGATCGACAGCGTGGTGTCCAACTGGGCTTCCACCTCGCCGATGTTGAAGCTGACGCCGAACGCGGGTGTGGCGAGCGAGGATGCCAGGCCGATGGCCATGGGCAGGCGGGCGCGTCGCCAACGGGCGGGGGCGGATGTCATCGACGGTTCTCCAGATCAAGGTGTGTACGCAGAGTGGCGCGGCCGAGTCGCCGCCGCCAGAGGTCCGTGCGGCGGACGTCGCCCGCGCCCGGTGGTCTGACCACGGCAGGCGGCGGGCGTTGCCGGACGCAGTGTAGCGGGAGTGCCGTCAGACTGGCTTGGCCATTTTGGCCTGGGCCATGATCGGACTGGCAGGGCCTGGGCCAACGCACGCCAGACACCGGACTTGTCAACCTGCCCTCCGTTGGGCCACTGTCCACCTCTGCCCTCACGCTAGCGGAGTCTTCATGCCCAGCCCACGCCACGCCGTGTTCCTCGACCATCACTCGCTCGACCTGGGGGATCTCGACCTGTCGCCCCTGCAGCGATTGTTCGATACGTTCACCTTGTACGATGCCACGTCTCCCGACCAGGTTGCCGAGCATCTGCGAGGCGCCTCGGTGGTGGTCACCAACAAGGTCGTGCTCGACGCCGCCACCCTTCAGGCCAACCCGCACATCGATCTGATCCTGGTGGCCGCCACCGGGACCAACAATGTCGATCTGCCAGCTGCACGTGCCCAAGGCATCACGGTGTGTAATTGCCAAGGCTACGGCACGCCTTCGGTCGCGCAACACACGCTGGCACTGCTGCTCGCCCTGGCCACGCGCCTGTGCGACTACCACCAGGCGGTCGCCGAGGGCCGCTGGGCGCAGGCCAGCCAGTTCTGCCTGCTGGATTTCCCCATCCTCGAACTGGAGGGCAAGACACTGGGCCTGCTCGGCCACGGTGAGCTGGGCGGTGCGGTGGCACGGCTGGCCGAAGCATTCGGCATGCGCGTGCTCAGCGGCCAGGTACCGGGCCGTCCAGCGCGCGCGGACCGGCTGCCGCTGGACGAACTGCTGCCACAGGTCGATGCACTGACCCTGCATTGCCCCTTGAACGAACGTACCCGGCACATGCTCGGCGCCCGTGAACTGGCCCTGCTCAAGCCAGGCGCACTGGTGGTGAACACCGCACGCGGCGGGCTGATCGACGAGCAGGCCCTGGCCGATGCCCTGCGCAGCGGGCACCTGGGAGGGGCGGCGACCGACGTGCTGAGCACCGAACCGCCGGTGGCAGGCAACCCTTTGCTGGCTGCGGATGTGCCACGCCTGATCGTCACACCGCACAGCGCCTGGGGCGCCGTCGAGGCGCGCCAGCGCATCGTCGGTCAACTCGCCGAAAACGCCCAGGCCTTCCTTGCCGGGCAGCCGCGCCGCGTCGTCTAGCTCGACGGCTCTGCTAAACTGCGCCCTTTTTGCCAGGAGACAATCCCCATGGACCCGCGCAGTGAAGTGCTGCTTCGTCAGGCCGAGCTTTTCCAGGGTCAGGTCCTGTTGGCCGGCCTGCCTTCCGACGATCTGCTCGGTCGGCTGCCCCAGGCCCATGGCTGGACCTGGCATGCCGGCGATCTGACACGACTCGAACAGCGCTTCCCCGGACGCGTCCACCATGGCGTCGCACCAGGCGAGCAGGCCTTCGACAGCGCCGTGCTGTTCCTGCCCAAGTCCCGTGATCTGTCGAGCTACCTGCTCGACGCACTGGCGGCCCGGATGAACACCGGCATGCTCTACCTGGTCGGCGAGAAGCGTGGCGGCATCGAAGGCGCGGCCAAGCAGCTGCAACGCTTTGGCACGCCGCGCAAGCTCGACAGCGCCCGGCATTGCCAGCTCTGGCAGGTGCAGGTGAACGACGCGCCGGCGGCCACACCACTGGAACAGTTGGCAGAGCGTTTTGCGCTTTCTCTGGAGGATGGTCCGCTGCAGGTGGTCAGCTTGCCGGGCGTCTTCAGCCACGGCCGCCTGGACAAGGGCACGGCGCTGTTGCTGGCGCACCTGGACGGCCTGCCGTCTGGCAAGGTGCTCGATTTCGGCTGTGGTGCAGGTGTGCTCGGGGCGGTGATCAAACGGCGCTATCCGGACAGCGACGTGACCTTGCTGGACGTCGATGCCTTCGCCGTGGCCAGCAGTCGCCTGACCTTGGCGGCCAATGGCCTGGAAGGCGAGGTGCTCAGCGGTGATGGCATCGACGCCGCGCCGCGCGAGCTGACGGTGATTCTCAGCAATCCGCCGTTCCACAGCGGGGTCCACACCCACTACGCCGCAGCAGAGAACCTGCTGCAAAAGTCTCACGAATACCTGCGAAAAGGCGGCGAACTTCGCTTGGTCGCCAACAGCTTCCTGCGCTATCAGCCGCTGATCGAGCAGGCCCTGGGGCAGTGCCAGGTGCTGGGCGAAGGCCAGGGCTTCAAGGTCTACAGCGCACGGCGCAGCTGAAAACAACACTTGCCCAACGCTCTGCAACTCGGCAGAATCCGCCCCGTCCTAGGGGAGTAGTCTCCGCGAGCACCCTGCTCGCCCGGTACGCGTCAACACACTTGGCCCACAGGCCATGGCG
>JAQZAY010000319.1 GCA_029239415.1 Pseudomonas sp.
CGATACCATCCTGCGCGATGCCCACCAGTCCCTGCTCGCCACGCGCATGCGCACCGAGGACATGCTGCCGATCTGCGAAAAGCTCGACAAGGTCGGCTATTGGTCGCTGGAAGTCTGGGGCGGCGCGACCTTCGACGCTTGCGTACGCTTCCTCAAGGAAGACCCGTGGGAGCGCCTGCGCAAGCTGCGCGCCGCCTTGCCCAACACCCGTCTGCAGATGCTCCTGCGCGGGCAGAACCTGCTCGGCTACCGGCACTACAGCGACGACGTGGTCAAGGCGTTCGTGGCCAAGGCCGCGGTCAACGGCATCGACGTCTTCCGCATCTTCGACGCGATGAACGACGTGCGTAACCTGCGCGTGGCGATCGAGGCAGTGAAGGCGTCCGGCAAGCATGCCCAGGGCACCATCGCCTATACCACCAGCCCGGTGCACACCATCGAGGCCTTCGTCACCCAGGCCAAGCAGATGGAAGCCATGGGCTGCGACTCCATCGCCATCAAGGACATGGCCGGCGGGCGAGCTGGTCAAGGCCCTGAAGGCCGAACAGTCGCTGCCGGTGTTCATCCATTCCCACGACACCGCCGGCCTGGCTGCCATGTGCCAGCTCAAGGCCGTGGAAAATGGCGCCGACCACATCGACACCGCGATCTCCAGCTTCGCCTGGGGCACCAGCCATCCCGGTACCGAATCGATGGTCGCGGCCCTCAAGGGCAGCGAGTTCGACACCGGCCTGGACCTGGAGCTGCTCCAGGAGATCGGCCTGTACTTCTATGCGGTGCGCAAGAAGTACCACCAGTTCGAGAGCGAATTCACCGCGGTCGACACGCGCGTGCAGGTCAACCAGGTGCCTGGCGGCATGATTTCCAACCTGGCCAACCAGCTCAAGGAACAGGGCGCGCTCAATCGCATGAACGAAGTGCTGGCCGAGATCCCGCGCGTGCGCGAAGACCTGGGCTTCCCGCCGCTGGTCACGCCCACCTCGCAGATCGTCGGCACCCAGGCCTTCTTCAACGTGCTGGCGGGCGAGCGTTACAAGACCATCACCAACGAGGTCAAACTCTACCTGCAAGGCGGCTACGGCAAGGCGCCCGGCACCATCAACGAGCGCAACGACATCGGCGCGCTGGCGCGTTGCGAAGAGGATGTCCTGACCTTCGCCATGTTCCCCGACATCGGCCGCAAGTTCCTCGAGGAGCGCGAGGCCGGTACCCTGGTGCCGGAGGCGTTGTTGCCGATTCCCGAAGCCGGTGCAGTGGCGGCACCGAGCGGCGAGGGCGTTCCGACCGAATTCGTCATCGACGTGCACGGCGAGACGTACCGGGTCGACATCACCGGCGTGGGCGTCAAGGCCGAAGGCAAGCGCCACTTCTACCTGACCATCGACGGCATGCCGGAAGAAGTGGTGTTCGAGCCGCTCAACGAGTTCGTCGGCGGCGGTGGCAGCAAGCGCAAGCAGGCCAGCGGGCCAGGCCATGTCAGCACCACCATGCCGGGCAACATCGTCGATGTGCTGGTCAAGGAGGGGGATGCGGTCAAGGCCGGTCAGGCCGTCTTGATCACCGAGGCCATGAAGATGGAGACCGAGGTGCAGGCGACCATCGCCGGCAAGGTCACGGCGATCCACGTGGCCAAGGGCGACCGGGTCACGCCGGGCGAAATCCTGATCGAGATCGAAGGCTGATCGAGCACTGACACCTCCCGTGCACCCCTAGGGCCGCCTTGCGGCCCTAAAATCGATCAGCAATAGAGCCTTGGATCCTGCCAGCTATCGCCATGTTCTCTGCGCGACAGCGCGGCGCTTGGCGGTGGGCGGACTCCTACTGCGCATCCCCTGCCAACCGCTGCGCCCGACAGTCTTCGAGACAACGGCGCTGCCCGCTCGATGACTGGTTCTCATCGCTCAACCATGCCTCGAACGCCCGTGCCAGGGACGGCCACTCCGTATCGATGATCGAATACCAGGCCGTATCACGGTTCTGGCCCTTCACCACCATGTGCTGCCTGAACACGCCTTCGAAGGTGAAGCCGAACCGCTGCGCGGCGCGCCGGGACCGGTCGTTCGCGGCGTTGCACTTCCATTCCAGCCGCCGGTTGCCCATCGCGAAGGCTTGCCGGGCCAGCAGGTACACTGCCTCGGTACCTTTGGGCGTACGCTGCATGGCGGCACCGAACGCGACGTGGCCGATCTCGATCCGGCCTTGCTCCGGGACGATGGACATCAGGCTCAGCTGACCTTGCACCTGGCCGGTACTGCGCTCGATTACCGCGTAGAACAGTGGGTCGTGGCTCGCGACGTTGCCGCGCAGCCAATGCTCGAAGAGGTCCCTGTCCGCGAACGGGCCATAGGGCAGGTAGGCCCACAAGGCAGGGTCCGACGCAGGCCCTTGCAGTGCAGACCACAGGCCATCGCCGTGACGCGCTGCATCCAGAGGCTCCAGGCGAACGAAGCGACCGTCCAGCGGTTCGGCCGGTGGACAGGTGGCGGGGTGCCAATCCAGCGAAGGGGTCATGCTCATCTCCAAGGTTCACAGCCTCTGACGGAACTGAATGAAGCCGGATTGCTCGGCCACCCGCTGGTACAGCGCGATGGCCGTGGTGTTGGTCTCGTGCGTGAGCCAGTGCACCTTGGCGCAGCCGGCGGCGCGCGCCGCGTCCCCGACCTGTGCGATCAGGCGACGGCCGATGCCCAGGCCACGCTGCGTGCGTGTCACGTACAAATCTTGAAGGTAGCAGGCATTGTCGAGGCTCCAGTTGGAACGGTGGTAAATCCACTGGACCAGGCCGACGGCCTCCCCGTCGAGCCAGGCCAAGGCTGCATGGGTCGGCTCGGCCGGGTCGAGGAAGCGCTGCCAGGTGACCGCGCTGACGTCATCGGTCAGTGCTGTCTCGTAGAAGGCCAGATAAGCGGTCCACAAGGGGAGCCAGGCGGCGTGGTCGGCTTCGGTTACCGGGCGCAGGATCAGGTCGGTCATGTCGGCTCCTTCAAGGTTGGCGCATCAGCGCAGCGAGTGAGTGGTCCTGCGGATCAAGGCTGGCCGCCAGGCTGGCGCGAACGCCTTCGATATCGGCTGGCGAGCGGTTCTGGCTCAGTTTGCGTGCCCCCTGCAGGCGGCGTATCGAAAAGCGAAACCCGACGATCGCGCGCAGCATGCCGGCGAGGTAATCCTCGGGTGCGTCGCTGACTTTCCAGGGGCTGGCTTTGTCCTGTTCGTGCAGCTCGGTGAGGCGGGTGACGATCGCCAACAGGCTCGGTGCATCTTGAACGACTTCGACCGTCCCGTAGGCGTGAACCGCCAGGTAGTTCCATGTTGGTACCGTGCGCGGATCTTGGGCCTTGCTCGGATAGTACGTGGGGCTGACGTAGGCGTCGGCCCCCGCGAAGATGAGGAGGGCTTCGCCACCTTGGGCCAGGTCCTGCCATTGGCGATTGGCGCGTGCGAGGTGACCGTAGACCGCGCCCCGCTCACCCTCGTCGACATCGACGACCACCGGCAAATGGGTCGCCAGCAAGCCCTGCTCGCCGTGTGTGACCAGAAGGGCCAATCGAGTCTCACGCATGAGGCCGTGAAGGCGGTCGACGTCGTGGTCCTGGTGGGGGCGAGCGGTATACATGGCGGCACTCCTTGCGGGAAAGCCATCATCCTAGGCAGGCTATTGGTGCTGCGTAAGAGCCATTGAGCGTTCACTTGAAGGATCCAATTCGTGCCTGCACCGTCCGTTTCTCTTCCGTTCGACCCGGCTGGCATCGTGTTCGAAAGCCGCCATGCGCTGGGACGACAGCTGTACCAGGCGTTACGCCAACGCATCCTGAACGGACGCCTGGGTACAGGCACACGCCTGCCAGCTTCGCGCGCCCTGGCTGACGTGCTCGGCGTGTCACGCAACACCGTGATCCGCGCGTACGATCAGCTGTATGCCGAAGGCTTCATCATCAGCCGGGTCGGAGACGGCACTTACGTCAATGAGCTGTGTCCGTTGTCCACAGGTTCATCCACAGGGTTTTCCCCTGGGATATCAACAGCCTTATCCACAAATTCAGCCATGAGGGCTGTTCATGCATCCAGTCAACCCGGTCTCACGGACGCGCTGGAACACCTGTCATCGCATGCGCTGACCCTGCCGCCTGGTACGTCACCCAGGGCCTTTCGCGTGGGTGTACCGGCCTTCGACCTGTTCCCTTTCAAGGTATGGAGTGCCTTGCAGGCAGGCTTCTGGCGCCGTCCTGATCCAGCACTGCTCGGCTACGGCGACCCGGCAGGCGACCCGGGGTTGCGAGACCTGATCGCAGCCTACCTGCGCGGGTCAAGAGGCCTCAATTGCACGGCTGATCAAATCCTGATCACCCAGGGTGCGCAGGAGGCCATCAACCTTTGTGCACAATTACTCCTTCCTCATCGAGGATGTGTGGCTGTGGAAAACCCAGGCTACCGCGCCGCAGGACAGGCATTCGCGGCCAATGGGGCTCACGTGGTGGGCGTGCCTGTGGATAACGAAGGGCTGTGCGTGGAGCGTCTGCCGATGTGGGAGCACTGTCGCGCCGTCTATATCACGCCTGCACATCAGTACCCTACGGGCGTGACCATGAGCCTGTCCCGGCGTCTGGCGTTGCTGGACTGGGCCGAGCGAACCGGTGGGTGGGTGATCGAAGACGATTACGATGGCGAATACCGTTACAGCGGTGCGCCTCTGGCCCCCCTGGCAGCCTTGGATCGCCAGCAGCGCGTCGTCTACATCGGTACGTTCGGCAAGATCGCCTTCCCGGCCCTGCGATTGGGCTACCTGGTGCTGCCGCCTCGGCTGGTCGCACCGTTCGTCCAGCGTCGCGCGCTGGCGGTCCGTCATTCGGAGATCGGCACGCAGCAGGTGATGGCGCGGTTCATCGCCGACGGGCACTTCCAGCGCCATATTCGCCGCATGCGCCGTGCCGCGCTGTCTCGGCGTGACGTGCTGAAGGCTGGCTGGCCAACCGACATCCCGGGGCTCGCCGCCATGCCGGCCGTGGTGGCAGGTCTGCACGTGAAGGTCGATGTCGAAAGCCTGGCGCTCGAGCAGGCCTTGGTCGAGTCGGCACGCACGGCCGGGGTCGAGATCAATCCATTGAGCGGCTACTGGACCGGTCCGGTGGAGACCGCCGAGGACCGGCCGACCGGATTGGTCCTGGGGTTCGCCGCCGTGCCGGAGCCGGCCATCGCCGATGCGACGATGCGACTGCGCAAGGCCTGGCGCGCCTGGCGCGCACCCGGACCGCAGACCTAAAAAAAGGGCCCGGAGCGCTAGGCTCGGGCCCTCAAAGGTTGAGAGGTGTCTAGTCCCTCGACCTGGTGAGCGGTACTGCGTCGGTTACGCCTTCAG
>JAQZAY010000320.1 GCA_029239415.1 Pseudomonas sp.
AGGTCGACCACCGGAGTGAACGACTCGAAGGGGTGCATCAGCAGGATGTCCTGCTTGCTGACCACGCTGAAGATGTTATCGGCATTCTGCAGCAGCTTGGGGATGTGCGGGGTGAACGGGGTGTACTGCAGCTCCGGGTGGCTGTCCAGGCCGGTGATGCTGAACAGGCGGGTCAGGTTGACCGGGCCGTTCACCTGGTAGAGCTCGCTCTCGCTCAGGTTGAATTGCTTGAGCAGGTAGTCGGACAGGTGTTTCGGACAGGTGTCGGCGACCTCCAGGCGTACCGCATCGCCGTAGCGCCGCGAGAACAGCTCGCCGCGAAGGGCCCGGGCCAGGTCCTCGACGTCTTCTGAATCCAGCGCCAGGTCGGCGTTGCGGGTCAGGCGGAACTGGTAGCAGCCCTTGACCTTCATGCCTTGGAACAGGTCGTCGGCGTGGGCATGGATCATCGACGACAGGAACACGTAGTTGTCGCCAGGCCCGCACACCTCCTCCGGCACGCGGATGACCCGCGGCAACAGGCGTGGCGCCGGGATGATTGCCAGGCCCGAGTCGCGGCCGAAGGCGTCGACGCCCTCGAGCTCGACGATGAAGTTGAGGCTCTTGTTGACCAGCAGCGGGAAGGGGTGCGTCGGGTCGAGGCCGATCGGGGTGATGATCGGCGCGATCTCGTCGCGGAAATAGCGGCGTACCCAGGTCTTGAGCTTCTGCGTCCAGTGGCGGCGACGGATGAAGCGGATCTGGTGCTTTTCAAGCTCTGGCAGCAGCACATCGTTGAGGATCGCGTACTGGCGCTCGACCTCGATGTGCACCAGGTCGCTGATGCGCGCCAGCGCCTGGTGCGGCTGCAGGCCATCGGCGCCGGCCTGTTCACGGGCAAAGGTGATCTGTTTCTTCAGGCCCGCCACGCGAATCTCGAAGAACTCGTCCAGGTTGCTGGAGAAGATCAGCAGGAATTTCAGGCGTTCGAGCAGCGGGTAGTTTTCGTCCAGCGCCTGCTCCAGCACGCGGATGTTGAACTGCAGCTGCGAGAGCTCGCGATGAATGTACAGGCTGCTGTCGTCCAGGCTCGGGAGGGTGACCTGTGGGGCCGGCAACGGGGCAGGCGCTGGGGTTTCCACCAGCGGCTCGGGCACCGCCGGCAGCTCGGGAGGCGTCTGCACCAGTTGCTCGGTGACCGGCTGGGCGTCCTTGATCTCGACAGGGGTGAGCACTTCGTTATTCATCTGGCGGTCCTGAAGGGCGTTACTGCCCTCTCATCAATTGAGCGGCACGTACGGCGAAATAGGTGAGGATGCCATCGGCCCCTGCCCGCTTGAAAGCAGTCAGCGACTCGAGGATGACGGCCTCGCTGAGCCAGCCATTCTGGATGGCGGCCATGTGCATGGCGTACTCGCCGCTGACCTGATAGACAAAGGTCGGGACCTTGAACTCGGTCTTGACCCGATGGACGATGTCCAGGTAAGGCATGCCCGGCTTGACCATGACCATGTCCGCGCCTTCGGCAAGGTCAGTGGCCACTTCATGCAGGGCTTCGTCGCTGTTGGCCGGGTCCATCTGGTAGGAGGCCTTGTTGGCCTTGCCCAGGTTGAGGGCCGAGCCCACGGCGTCGCGGAATGGACCATAGTAGGCGCTGGCGTACTTGGCCGAGTAGGCCATGATGCGCACGTTGACGTGCCCGGCCAGCTCGAGGGCCTCGCGGATCGCCTGCAGGCGGCCGTCCATCATGTCGGACGGAGCAACGACCTGGGCGCCAGCCTCGGCGTGCGACAAGGCCTGGCGGACCAGCGCGTCGACGGTGATGTCGTTCTGCACATAACCTTCGTCGTCGAGGATGCCGTCCTGCCCGTGGGTAGTGAACGGGTCGAGCGCGACGTCGGTGATCACCCCGAGTTCCGGGAAGCGCGCGCGCAAGGCGCGGGTGGCGCGCTGGGCAATGCCCTCGGGGTTCCAGGCTTCGGCGCCGTCGAGGGTCTTCTTCTCGACCGGGGTGACCGGAAACAGCGCGAGTGCCGGGATTCCCAGGTCGACCCAGCCTTGCGCAGCCTCGAGCAACAGGTCGATGGACAGGCGCTCCACGCCCGGCATCGATGGCACTTCCTCGCGGCGGTTCTCGCCGTCCAGCACGAATACCGGCAGGATCAGGTCATCGACAGTCAGTACGTTTTCGCGAACAAGGCGTCGCGAGAAATCGTCACGTCGGTTGCGACGCAGGCGGGTGGCAGGAAACAAACGATTAGCGGGGTTAAAGCTCACGGCAGACTCCTGAGCTCGCGCAGGCAGGCGAGCGCGACAGTTATAAGCGGTCATTATGACGCCTGTGTGACAGGCTAGGGCAACCCTGCGACTTGTGGACGCAGCATTGTCCTTGTAGGAAATGTTCACGTCGAGACACATCTGGACACTTTCCCCGGCGCGCGTGAAGGGGTAGGCTGCGCGTTCATTTCGCCAGCACCCTCAACATGCTTCAACAATTCCTGCAGGATTTCGGCTACTTTGCCCTTTTTCTCGGCACGTTTTTTGAAGGCGAGACCATCCTTGTTCTCGCAGGCTTTCTAGCGTTCCGTGGATACATGGACATCAACTTTGTCGTGCTGGTGGCATTCTTCGGCAGCTACGCCGGTGATCAGCTCTGGTACTTCATGGGGCGTCGCCATGGGCGTGCCCTGCTGGCGCGCAAGCCGCGCTGGCAGCTCCTGGGCGACCGCGCCCTGGAACACATCCGCCGCCATCCCGACATCTGGGTGCTCAGCTTCCGCTTCGTCTATGGCTTGCGCACGGTCATGCCGGTGGCGATCGGCCTGTCTGGCTACCCGCCTCGGCGCTACCTGCTGCTCAACGGTATCGGCGCGGCAGTCTGGGCCCTGGCCCTGGGCGCTGCGGCCTATCACTTCGGCGCCATCCTCGAAGGCCTGCTGGGCAATGTGAAAAAGTACGAGCTGTGGGTGCTGGGCGGGCTGTTGCTGCTCGGCGGCCTGCTGTGGCTGCGCCGACGCTTCAAGGCTGCCCGCGTGGCGCGCAGGGAAGCGGCGGATGCCCAAGCCGAACAAGCCCGGGCAGACGCACAGCCACGCGATGTCCATGAAGGACAGGATAATCCCTGACTATCCGTTGGTTTGAACACGCCGCTATAGTTGCGCTCAAAGTACACAGAGCGCATCCGATGCCTCCATACGGGAGTAGTGAGCATGATCAAAAAAGTTGCGGTGATTCTTTCAGGCTGTGGCGTCTATGACGGCGCCGAGATCCAGGAGAGCGTGATCACCCTGCTGCGTCTTGACCAGCGCGGCGCCAAGGTCCAGTGCTTCGCGCCGAACATTGCGCAGATGCATGTGGTCGATCACCTGACCGGTGAAGAAATGCCCGAATCGCGCAACGTGCTGGTCGAGTCGGCACGCATCGCCCGTGGCCAGGTCAAGGACCTGCGCGAAGCCGACGCCCACGACTTCGATGCCTTGATCGTCCCGGGTGGTTTCGGCGCGGCCAAGAATCTTTCCAACTTTGCCGTCGAGGGCGCCAACTGCAGCGTGCACCCCGACGTGCTGGCGCTTGCCGAAGCCTTCGCCGAAGCGGGCAAGCCGGTGGGGCTGATCTGCATTTCGCCCGCCCTGGCGGCCAAGATCTACGGGCCTGGCGTGGTCTGCACCATCGGCAACGATGCCGACACCAGCGCTGCCGTGGTGAAGATGGGCGGCACCCATGAAGAGTGCGATGTACACGACATCGTCGAGGACATCCAGCGCAAGCTGGTGAGCACCCCGGCCTACATGCTGGCCACCTCGATCAGCGAGGCGGCAGGAGGCATCTACAAGCTGGTCGACCGCGTGCTTGAGCTGACCCACGAGAACGACTGATTGCTGAAGCTTGTGCCGTACCTTGGCCGGCCTCTTCGCTGCCAAGTCGGAGCGCCGAACCGCAGCTCCCACAGGTACGACGCTGTTTCCAGGGTCGGCGCTGTACCTGTGCAAGCAACTGTCTTTGATGTGACCGGTCCAGACACCGCAGCTTAGTGGGCTACGATCATCGTACCGCGGCGACTTCAGGAGTGGGCCTGCCGCGCCAGCCGGGTCAATATCCGGTCCAGGCTGTTTGCGAATGCCTGCTTCTCCTTGTCTCCATAAGGCGCCTGCCCTCCCCCGACCTGCCCCTGCTCGCGCAGTTCGGTAAACAGGTTGCGCACCGCCAGACGATCCCCCATGTTGCGCTCATCGAACTCCCGCCCCCGCGGGTCGAGGGCCGCCACGCCTTTCTTGACCAGCCGGTCGGCCAGCGGTACGTCGCTGCAGATGACCAGTTCGCCAGGCTGTGCATGCTCGACCAGGTAATCATCCGCGGCATCGGGCCCGGCAGGAACCACGATCAGCTTCACACAGGCGAACGCTGGCTTGACCTGCGGTTGCCCGGCAACC
>JAQZAY010000022.1:0-22017 GCA_029239415.1 Pseudomonas sp.
TGGAGCGTTGGGTATGGGATGCGGGCTACATGGCCAGCATCTCATCGCACTACCAGAGCGGGGTCAGCCTGGCGCCACAAGAGCTGGAGGGCGTACTGGCGACCTTGCGAGGCGAAGGTGCGCATGAGTGCGCGATATTGCTCAGCCAAGCGCTGTTCGACCTGGACCTTCACAGCGCGCCGAACGATGGCAGGACGATCGAGCAGCGTGTCGAAGACAGCCGCCGCCAGGCGTCATGCATGCCAATGGCCGGTTTCGAGCGTCCGATGCACGCGTTCGAGCACCTGCTCAGCGGCTACGATGCCGGCTACTACGCCTACCTCTGGTCGGACGTGCAGGCCTTCGACCTGTTCTCGCGTTTCGAGCAGCACGGCTTGCTTGACGCGCGTACGGGCCGTGACCTGCAGGAGGCGGTTTTCGCACCTGGCAGCTCCCGGCCGCTGGTGCAGGGTATCGAAGCCTTTCTCGGTCGACCGGTGAGCGCGCTGCCTTACCTTCGCTGGCTCGGCTTGCCAGAGATCGGCAGCGCCTGACAGAAGGCGCTGGAACAAAACGACCACCGAGACTACTGTATGCAGATACAGTATTCCGGTGACGACATGTTCATCCAAGCACCTGAACGCGGGCGTGGCACGACCCACAACCCGCATAACCGTTTCGCGCCGCGCCGCTCGGTCGCGCAGGATGACGGCTGGCTCCAGGAAGTGCCGCTGACCCAAGGGACCGAGGTGCGCAACGAGACCGCCAAGACCATCATCACCCGCAACAACTCGCCCGACCTGCCCTTCGACCGCTCGATCAACCCCTACCGAGGCTGCGAGCACGGTTGCATCTACTGTTACGCAAGGCCTAGCCATGCCTACTGGGACCTCTCCCCCGGGCTGGACTTCGAGACACGGCTCATCGCCAAGACCAACGCCGCCCAGGTGCTGGAGCAGCAGCTGGACAAGCCTGGCTATATCTGCGCGCCGATCAACCTGGGCTCGAACACCGATCCCTACCAGCCCATCGAGCGCGAGCAGCAGCTCACCCGTCGCCTGCTCGAAGTGCTGCTGCGCTATCGTCATCCGGTGACCATCGTCACCAAGGGATCGCTGATTCTGCGCGACCTCGACCTGCTGGCCGAGCTCGCCAGCCAGCGCCTGGCGGCGGTGATGATCAGCCTGACCACGCTCGATGACGGGCTCAAGCGCACCCTCGAGCCACGTGCCGCGGCGCCCAAGGCGCGGCTGCGGGCCATTCGCGTACTGCGCGAGGCGGGTGTGCCGGTGGGCGTGCTGTGCTCGCCGATGATCCCGATGATCAACGATAGCGAACTGGAGCGCCTGCTCGAAGCAGCCAAGGATGCGGGAGCACAGAGTGCGGCCTACATGATGCTGCGCCTGCCACTGGAGGTGGCGCCGCTGTTCGAGCAATGGTTGCACGACCATTACCCGCAACGGGCCTCTCACGTCCTCAGCCTGATACGCCAGAGCCGTGGCGGCGAACTGTATGACAGCCGCTTTGGTGCGCGCATGCGGGGCGAGGGCGTGTTCGCCGAGCTGCTGGCCCAACGTTTCAACAAGGCGATTCGCCGGCTCGAGTTGAACCGGCGGGACGGATATGAGCTGGACTGCAGCGCATTTTGTCCGCCGGGTGGGCAGATGGCATTGTTCTAGGGTGCGCATGGCTCAAGGCTTCTAGCGCCCATGAGATCTCAAGACATACCCAGCCCCACTAATACCTGCTCATAAATTCATTGAGGGGTATTGGCCAATAATGTTTTTTTGCTATTATCCAGGTCCCGCCTCGTGAAGCCAGAACGCTCGTTCTAGAGCCTTCAAATTCAGTTTCAGTTAAGTTTTCCCCGGTAGCTTGATGCCCAGTCCGAAGAGACTGTGATCAATAGTCCGCGTCTGTCATCTAAATGCCATGCGATACCGGAATCTTTTACCGGTAAACTGAATTTTCCTACAGAACCGTCAAGAGGATGAATCATGCCCGTCAAGGACCCCTCTAAGGCTGTCCCGGCAGAGCCTGCCGAAAGCGCCGATGCCGCATTCAAGCATATCGTCGACGGCTTCCTGCGGTTTCATCACGAAGTCTTCCCCGAGCAGCAAGAGCTGTTCAAGAAGCTCGCTACCGCACAGAAACCGCGTGCGATGTTCATTACCTGCGCCGACTCGCGCATCGTTCCAGAGCTGATCACCCAGAGCTCGCCTGGCGACCTGTTCGTGACCCGCAACGTCGGCAACGTCGTGCCGCCCTACGGGCAGATGAACGGCGGTGTGTCCACCGCCATCGAGTATGCGGTGCTGGCATTGGGTGTACACCACATCATCATTTGCGGCCACTCGGATTGCGGCGCCATGCGCGCGGTACTCAACCCGCAGAGCCTGGAGAAGATGCCGACGGTCAAGGCCTGGCTTCGCCATGCCGAAGTCGCGCGCACCGTGGTCGAGGACAACTGCTCGTGCGGTACCGAGCACGAGAGCATGCAAGTGCTGACCAAGGAAAACGTCATCGCCCAGTTGCATCACCTGCGTACCCATCCATCGGTCGCCTCGCGACTGGCGGCGGGCCAGCTGCACATCCACGGCTGGATCTACGATATCGAATCGAGCCGGATCGAGGCCTACGATGCCGCCAGCGACCGCTTTATGCCGCTGACGGCCAATGAGCCGATTCCCTGCGCCTCGCCCAGAGGGCGCTACTAAGCGTTTCGACCACCCCGTTTCGAGCTGATTGACGGTCGCACCCTCGTGGTGCGGCCTGGCTTTCGGCTGCCCTGAATCTCCCTGACTGCCTTTGCCGGCTTGCTGGCGGCCTGCGGCTGCCCGCGTGTCAGGGATTCGTGCTCTCGGCCAGTGGACTGGCCGTGAAAACCTGTAGATGGAGCATCATGGTGAACAAGACACAGATCAGAGCGGCCCTGCCGCGAGAGTTGCTGGCATCGGTAGTGGTCTTTCTGGTGGCCCTGCCCTTGTGCATGGGCATTGCGATCGCCTCGGGCATGCCTCCGGCCAAGGGCTTGATCACCGGTATCATTGGCGGCGTGGTGGTGGGCTTCCTGGCGGGCTCGCCATTGCAGGTCAGCGGCCCGGCGGCGGGCCTTGCAGTGCTGGTGTTCGAACTGGTGCGCCAGCATGGTATCGAGCTGCTCGGGCCGATCCTGCTGCTGGCCGGCGTGCTGCAACTGCTGGCCGGGCGTCTCAAGCTCGGCTGCTGGTTCCGCGTCACGGCGCCAGCGGTGGTGTACGGCATGCTGGCGGGCATCGGCGTGCTGATCGTGCTGTCCCAGGTGCATGTGATGTTCGACACCTCGCCGCAGCCATCTGGCATGCAGAACCTGCTGGGCTTCCCGGCAACGCTCGCCTCGGCGCTGCCTCTTGAAAACAGCGGTGGTGCCTGGCAGGCCGGGGCGCTGGGCCTGGGCACCATCGCCGTGATGTGGGGATGGGAGCGTTTGCGTCCGCAGCGCCTGCGGTTTATCCCAGGCGCGTTGCTGGGCGTCGCGTCGATGACGGTCATCAGCATGTGGCTGGCGTTGCCGGTCAACCGTGTCCAGGTCCCGGCGGACCTGAGCGAGGCCATCGACTGGTTGCGCCCTGATGACCTGCTCAAGCTGGCCGACCCGAGCCTGCTGGTCGCCGCCTTCGCCCTGGCGTTCATCGCCAGCGCCGAGACCCTGCTGTCGGCAGCGGCGGTGGACCGCATGCACAGCGGCCAGCGTTCGGACTTCGATCGCGAGTTGTCTGCCCAAGGTATCGGCAACATGTTGTGCGGCCTGGTCGGTGCCTTGCCGATGACCGGCGTCATCGTGCGCAGCTCGGCCAATGTCCAGGCAGGCGCCCAGACCCGCGCCTCGGCCATTCTGCATGGCCTGTGGCTGCTGGCGTTCGTGGTGGTGTTGAGCAGTGTGCTGCAACAGATCCCGGTGGCAAGCCTGGCGGGCGTGCTGGTGTTTACCGGCGTGAAGCTGGTCGACTTCAAGGCATTCCGCGGGCTGGGCCGCTATGGCCGCATGCCGATGTTCACCTACGCGGCGACTGCGCTGGCGATCGTTTTCACCGACCTGCTGACCGGTGTGCTGCTGGGCTTTGCCCTGACCCTGCTGAAGTTGGCGTTCAAGGCTGCGCGCCTGAAAATCAACCTGACCAGCCTGCAGGACCCTGGGCACATGGAGCTGCGCCTGAGCGGTGCAGCGACCTTTCTCAAGGTGCCGGCACTGACCCGGGTGCTCGACAGCGTACCGGCGGGCACCACCGTGCATGTGCCGCTCGGCAACCTGAGCTACATCGACCACTCCTGCCTGGAACTGCTGGAAGACTGGGGGCGGACCCATGAGGCCAGCGGCTCGAGGCTGGTGATAGAGCAGCGGCGGCTGAAACGGCGCATCGAGGGGCGGTTGAGAACCACGGCGGGGGTCGGGACCTGAAACGGATGGCCATGTGAATGCCGCACGTGTGGCGCTGGCAGACCAGCGTCCACACGTGCGGCGTTGTGACAAACAGCGGTTTACGCCGACTGGCCCAGCTCCACGCCTAGCTGGCGCGACAGGCACGGCCAGCGCCTCCAGGCTTCGCCTGTCGCCGGGCTGGTCAGCCTCTCGCGATAGGCTTCGACCGACTCTACGGCGAAGCTTTCCTCATCGAGCATTTCATCCACCGAATGGTGCACTACTTCGTCGAGCTGGTTGGCAAAACTCTCGCCGATCAGCTGGTGGGCGATCAGGTTGGCAACAGTGGTGTCCACCGGGATCAGCGGCTGCTGAAAATGCCGGATATACAGGTCGTTGACCTCCTCGACGAGGCGATGGGCAAGATAGGCTTCGTCGAGCAGGCAATCGAGCCCCACGTGGCCGGCCATCATTTCGGGCGGCTGCATGAAATAAGCCTCGGCGATCTGCAGCACAGGCTTTACCTGCGATTCGATACCGGCCTCGCGGGCCACGGCGTACGCGGCCTCGAGCAGTTCTGGAACCTGATCGACATAGGCGGTGACAAACCGTGTCAGAGTGCCTTGTGCATCGTCCTTGGGCAGCTGGATGGAAGGGTGCAGGTGCGGCAGTTGTTGCTCCAGGCGTTGCTTGAGTTGACCGGTCTGGTTCTCGTATTGGTGGGCAAGGATGATCTGCTCGCGCAAAGCAGCAATGTTCATGACAACTCCAGGGACATGGCATTACAAACGGAAGACACTAAGTTAGCTGGTATACGCAAACGTTTAAGATGCATTTGTTATAACTACGCTTAGATAGCTCTACAACGGTTCTATCAAGACGCTAACGTCGTGTCCTAGCCCAGCTATGACGGGGCATGTAGGCAAATTCTACTCTTCATGAAAGCCTTTTCATGCACATCGTGGCAGGGAGAGGGTCGCTGTCTATACTGCGGTTGAACGTGATTCGTTGATGAGGCCCGACTGCGATTCGCAGGGGCTCGGCCGTCAGAGCTCGCATTCTTGACCCCCGCACCCTCCGCCCTGGTCCACGCCTCCGGGACAACAAGAACGATAAAGGGGACCCGCAATGAAGCGACATCCACTTGTCTGGATGGGCCCGCTGTCGTGGTTGATGATCGGGCCCGCGCAGGCTGCGTGGACCGTGAACATGGCGCCGGGGGCGACGCAGGTCAGCAACGCCGTGTTCGATCTGCACATGATCATCTTCTGGATCTGCGTGGTCATTGGTGTCGTGGTCTTCGGGGCGATGGGCTGGTCGATGTACAAGCACCGGCGCTCCACCGGCCAGCAGCCGGCGCATTTCCACGAGCACACCCGGGTGGAAATCCTCTGGACCGTGGTGCCCTTCCTCATCCTGGTGGCCATGGCCATCCCGGCAACCAGGACGCTCATCGACATCTACGACGCCAGTGAATCGGACATCGACATCCAGGTCACCGGCTACCAGTGGAAGTGGCACTACAAGTACCTGGGCCAGGACGTCGAGTTCTTCAGCAACCTTGCGACGCCCTCCGAGCAGATACGCAACGATTCGCCCAAGGGCGAGCACTATCTGCTCGAAGTCGACCAGCCGCTGGTGCTGCCGGTCGGCGCCAAGGTGCGTTTCCTGATCACCGCCGCCGACGTGATCCATTCCTGGTGGGTGCCGGCCTTCGCGGTCAAGCGTGACGCCATCCCAGGCTTCGTCAACGAGGCCTGGACGCGTCTCGAAACGCCAGGTGTCTATCGCGGCCAGTGCACCGAGCTGTGCGGCAAGGACCATGGCTTCATGCCGGTGGTGGTGGAGGTCAAGTCCAGGGCCGACTACGACACCTGGCTCGGCGAGCGCAAGGCCGAGGCGGCCAAGCTCAAGGAGCTGACCAGCAAGGAGTGGACGCTGCAGGAGCTGGTCGAGCGTGGTGACAAGGTCTACCACACCACCTGCGTCGCCTGTCACCAGGCCGAAGGCCAGGGCCTGCCGCCGATGTTCCCCGCGCTCAAGGGCTCGAAGATCGCCACCGGGCCCATCAGCGAACACCTGGGCATCGTCTTCCACGGCAAGCCCGGCACCGCCATGGCCGCCTTCGGCAAGCAGCTGTCGGAAGTGGACATCGCCGCCGTGGTGACCTACGAGCGCAACGCCTGGGGCAACGATACAGGCGACATGGTCACGCCCAAGGATGTGCTCGCGCTCAAGCAGGCTGAAGGCCAATGAGCCGGCCAGCCCGCCACCCGATTGCAGGAGACAGGACATGAGTGCAGTGATCGACGAGCATGGCCACGGCCATGAGCACGCCCACGGGCCGGCCAAGGGGCTCATGCGCTGGGTGCTGACCACCAACCACAAGGACATCGGCACGATGTACCTGTGGTTCAGCTTCATGATGTTCCTGCTCGGCGGGTCGTTCGCCATGGTCATTCGCGCCGAGTTGTTCCAGCCTGGATTGCAGATCGTGGAGCCGGCGTTCTTCAACCAGATGACCACCATGCATGGCCTGATCATGGTGTTCGGCGCGGTGATGCCTGCCTTCGTCGGCCTGGCCAACTGGATGATCCCGCTGATGATCGGCGCGCCCGACATGGCACTGCCGCGGATGAACAACTTCAGTTTCTGGCTGCTGCCGGCCGCTTTCCTGCTGCTGGTGTCGACGCTGTTCAGCCCGGGCGGCGGGCCAAACTTCGGCTGGACCTTCTATGCCCCGCTGTCGACGACCTACGCCCCGGAAAGCGTGACCTTCTTCATCTTTGCCATCCACCTGATGGGCATCAGCTCGATCATGGGGGCGATCAACGTGATCGCCACCATACTCAACCTGCGTGCGCCCGGCATGACGCTGATGAAGATGCCGTTGTTCGTCTGGACCTGGCTGATCACCGCCTTTTTGCTGATCGCGGTGATGCCGGTGCTGGCCGGCGTGGTGACCATGATGCTGATGGATATCCACTTCGGGACCAGCTTCTTCAGCGCAGCCGGCGGTGGCGACCCCGTGCTGTTCCAGCATGTGTTCTGGTTCTTCGGCCATCCCGAGGTGTACATCATGATCCTGCCCGCCTTCGGCGCGGTCAGCTCGATCATCCCGGCGTTCTCGCGCAAGCCGTTGTTCGGCTACACCTCGATGGTCTACGCCACCGGCGCCATCGCCTTCCTGTCGTTCATCGTCTGGGCCCACCACATGTTCGTGGTCGGCATCCCGGTGGTGGGCGAGCTGTTCTTCATGTACGCCACCATGCTGATCGCCGTGCCGACCGGGGTGAAGGTGTTCAACTGGGTCAGCACCATGTGGCAGGGAGCGATGACCTTCGAGACGCCGATGCTGTTTGCCATCGCCTTTGTCATCCTGTTCACCATCGGCGGGTTTTCCGGGCTGATGCTGGCGATTGCCCCAGCCGACTTCCAATACCATGACACCTACTTCGTGGTCGCGCACTTCCACTATGTGCTGGTGCCGGGAGCGATCTTCGGGATCTTTGCCTCGGCCTACTACTGGCTGCCGAAATGGACCGGGCACATGTATGACGAAACCCTGGGCAAGCTGCATTTCTGGTTGTCTTTCGTCGGCATGAACCTGGCCTTCTTCCCGATGCACTTCGTGGGCCTGGCCGGCATGCCGCGGCGGGTGCCGGACTACAATCTGCAGTTCGCCGACTTCAACATGGTGTCCTCGATCGGGGCCTTTACCTTTGGCGCGACGCAGATCTTCTTCCTGTTCATCGTCATCAAGTGCATCCGCGGCGGCGAGCCGGCCCCGGCCAAGCCATGGGATGGCGCCGACGGGCTGGAGTGGTCGGTGCCCTCGCCCGCCCCCTACCACACCTTCCAGACACCTCCGGAAGTGAAATGAGATGAACGACAGGGCTGCGTTGCGCCGCCTGGTGATCCGCCTCGGCCTGCTGAGCGTGGGTATGTTCGCCTTCGGCTTTGCCCTGGTACCGATCTACGACGTGATGTGCCAGGCCTTCGGCATCAATGGCAAGACGGCCGGGCAGTACCAGGGCAGCCAGGTCAGCGACCCTACGCGGACCGTGCGGGTGCAGTTCATGTCGACGACTGCCCGCGACATGGTCTGGGAGTTCCATGCCACGGCCGACCAACTGGAGGTCAACCCAGGCGCGGTGAACCAGATGATCTTCGTCGCCCGCAATCCGACCGACCGGCCGATGACCGCCCAGGCGATCCCCAGCATCACCCCGGCCGAGGCGGCGGCGTACTTCCACAAGACCGAGTGCTTCTGCTTTGGCCAGCAGGTGCTGCAGCCCGGTGAGCGCATCGAGATGCCGGTGCGTTTCATCGTCGACCGTGACCTTCCCGGTGGCGTGAAGCACCTGACACTGGCCTACACCTTGTTCGATATCACCGCACGCACGCCTGCGGCTGCGCGATAAGGAGAACAGCAATGGCAAGTCACGAGCGGTACTACGTCCCGGCGCAGAGCAAATGGCCGATCATCGCCACGCTGGGCCTGTTGATCACCGTGTTCGGCCTCGGAACCTGGTTCAACGACCTCAAGGCCGGGCACGACCAGTCCCACGGCCCGTGGATCTTTTTCGCAGGTGCCCTGTGCCTGGCCTACATGCTGTTCGGCTGGTTCGGCGCGGTGGTCAGGGAAAGCCATGCCGGTCTCTACAGCGCGCAGCTCGACCGCTCGTTCCGCTGGGGCATGGCGTGGTTCATCTTCTCGGAAGTGATGTTCTTCATCGCCTTCTTCGGGGTGCTGTTCTACGTGCGGGTGCTGGCCGGCCCCTGGCTTGGGGGCGATGGCCACAAGGGGGTGTCGCACATGCTCTGGCCAAGCTTCGAGTTCGCCTGGCCGCTGCTGCACACGCCCGATCCGAAGCTCTTTCCGCCGCCTCGGGATGTGATCGACCCGTGGCACCTGCCACTGATCAACACGATCTTGCTGGTCAGCTCCAGCGTCACCATCACCATCGCCCACCACGCCTTGCGCAAGGATCATCGCGGCCCGCTGAAACTGTGGCTCGGCGTGACCATCCTGCTAGGCGTCCTGTTCCTGCTGCTGCAGGCCTACGAATACCACGAGGCCTACAACGAACTGGGCCTGACACTGGGCTCGGGGATCTACGGGGCGACGTTCTTCATGCTCACCGGGTTCCACGGTGCCCACGTGACCATGGGCACCCTGATGCTCAGCGTGATGCTGGTGCGCATCCTGCGCGGGCACTTCAACCCCGAGAAACACTTCGGCTTCGAGGCAGCCAGCTGGTATTGGCACTTCGTCGATGTGGTCTGGGTCGGCTTGTTCATTTTCGTCTACGTGCTGTAGGCCTGGTCAGAAGGGCGCATGGGAGACCAGCTGGCCGCTGTAGAGGCCCCAGGTGATCAGCGCCAGGGTCAGCGCGGCCAGGGTCACGCGCACGGTCAGGGCCTTGAGCAGGCGGGTCGAGTCGCCGTCGTCCTTGACCAGGAACACCAGGCCACTGAACAGGCTGGCGATGGTGGCCAGCAGCAGCAAGACAATCGCGGCTTTGAGCATGGCGCGGCTCCAGGGGACACGATGATGAATTTCAGTATAGCGGGACCTCGATGAAGCCCTTTCGCCCCGGCCTGGTGCCAAGCGTGGTGGTGCTGCTGCTGTTGCCTGTGCTGATTGGCCTCGGGTGCTGGCAGCTGGGTCGCGCCGAGCAGAAGCGTGAACTGCTGGCGCTGCATGCCGAGCACCGTGCCGAAGCGCCTGTGCCGGTAGAGCGTCTGCTGCTCGAGAACACTGGCCTGGCTTACCGACGCGTGCACCTGCAAGGTGAGTTCGATGGCGAGCACAGCCTGCTGCTGGACAACCGTCTGCGCGACGGCCAGGCCGGCGTGGAATTGTTGCAGCCCTTTCTTGACCAGCCCAGCGGGCAGTGGGTGCTGGTCAACCGGGGCTGGCTGCCCTGGCCGGACCGCCGAGTGCCGGTGACCTTCGACACGCCCGCGAGCACCCTCTCGCTGCAAGCCTGGGTCTATGTGGCGCCTGGCAGCACGTTCCAGCTGCGCGCCGATCCGGTCGGCGGCCGCTGGCCGCACCTGCTGACGGCCATCGACGCCAGCCAGCTGTGGCCCCAGCTGCAGCGGCAAGGGCTCGCCCATGAGCTGCGCCTGGACCCCGGCCCTGCCAGTTACCGGCTGGACTGGCCAATTGTCGGCATGGGCCCGGAAAAGCACCTGGGCTATGCCGTGCAATGGTTCACCCTGGCCACGGCGCTGGTGCTGCTCTACGTCTATTTCGGCTGGCACAACAACAAGGAGCGCGCCCATGGCAGCCGCCACAAGTCCACTCGACAAGCCTGAAAAACCCGGGTCACGCGCCCGCGGCCGCCTGCAACTGCTGCTGATCCTGCTGGTGGCGCTGGGGCCGATGATCCTGGCCACCAGCATGTACCGGATGCAGTTCTGGGTGCCGGACAGCCGCAGTTATCACGGCCAGATGATCGGTGATGGCCTGAGCCGCAGCGATCTTGGCGTCGAAGCAGGCGAGGTGCGTTGGCAACTGTTGGTCAGCGTCCCGGCCGAGTGCGACCAGGACTGTCGCAAGCTGGTCTACCTGGCGCGGCAGATCCAGATCGGCCTGGGCCGCGACGCCAGCCGCGCCAGCCATGCCCTGGCCGCCGCACAGTCACTGCCGTCCGACTACCAGGCGCAGCTTGCCCGGGAATACCCGCAGTTGCAGCGCTACAGCCTGGATATGGCGCGCTATAGCCAGCGAGTCAGCCAGCCAGGCGCGCAGCTGTGGATCGTCGATCCACATGGCAACCTGGTGCTGCGCTACGACGCCAAGGTCAACGGCAAGAACGTGCTCACCGACCTGCGTCACCTGCTCAAGCTGTCCAATATCGGCTAGGAGCCCATCATGGCCAGACCCGGTTACCGCCTTGCCGTGTTCGCCACCCTGCTGGCACTGCTGGTCGTGCTGCTCGGGGCCTATACGCGCCTGACCCACGCCGGGCTGGGCTGCCCGGACTGGCCAGGGTGCTACGGCTTTATCAGCGTGCCCAACACCCAAGCGCAGCTGGCGCATGCCGAGCTGCATTTCCCCGATACCCCGGTAGAGGCGCACAAGGGCTGGGCCGAAATGATCCATCGCTACTTTGCAGGTACCCTGGCGCTGGTCATTGCCGCGCTGGCGGTGCAGGCCGTGCGCCGTCGCGCCGAGGCGGGCCAACCGCGCCATTTGCCGCTGCTGCTGTTCGGCGTGGTGCTGGCCCAGGCCGCGTTCGGCATGTGGACGGTAACGCTCAAGTTGTGGCCGCAAGTGGTGACCGCGCACCTGCTGGGTGGCTTCATGACGCTGGGCCTGCTGTTCCTGCTGAGCCTGCGCCTGTCGGGCGCTTTTGCGCCGCTGCCCCGGCTGCCCTTGAGCGTGCGGCGCCTGGCGGTCCTGGCCCTGCTGATGGTGATCGGGCAGGTTGCCCTGGGTGGCTGGGTCAGCGCCAACTACGCGGCGGTGGCCTGTATCGACCTGCCTACCTGCCATGGACAGTGGTGGCCTGCGGCGGATTTCACCAATGGATTTCACCTGACCCAGCATATCGGTCCCAATTACCTCGGTGGCCAGCTGGACAGCGACGCGCGCACAGCCATTCATGTCAGTCATCGCCTCGGTGCGGTGCTGGTCAGCGGCGTGCTGCTGGTGCTGAGCTACAGGTTGTATCGCCATGGGCTGGCGGGGCTGTCGCGGCTGCTACTGCTGGCATTGGCGGTGCAGGTGGGACTGGGCATCAGCAATGTGCTGTTTCACCTGCCCCTGGCCGTTGCCGTGGCGCATAACGCCGGGGGCGCGCTGCTGCTGTTGGGCCTGGTGCTGGTCAACTACCGCATCCGCGTCGCCGACAAGCCACTTGTCGTCCAGGACTCATGCCTGACGGCACTTCGCAAGACCCCTGCCGCGCCGGGCCTGGGTGATGTACCGTGACAGCCAGCCGCTTTTCGACCCCAACTGTCGCCGGACTATCGTTGCCAGACTATGACCCGAACCCAGAAAACCGTCTTCATCCTCGTTGCCCTTGTCACGCTGATCATGGGCCTTACCGTCAACAAGGTGCTCACCGGCCGTAGTGAGGGCAATCCGGCGGAGCTGATCGATGCCGGCATCATCCTGCTGCCCCAGAGCCGCGCAGTACCTGCCGTGCAGATGACCGATGAGAAAGGCCAGGCGGTCGCCCTCGATGAGCTCAAGGGCAAGTGGTCGTTGTTGTTCTTTGGCTACACCTACTGCCCGGACATCTGCCCAACTACCCTGGCCCAGTTGCGCCAGGTGAAGAGCGAGTTGCCCAGGGAGGCCGTGGACCGGCTGCAGGTGGTGCTGGTGAGCGTCGATCCCGACCGTGATACGCCGGAGCAGCTAAGGCAGTACCTGGGGTATTTCGACAAGGATTTCCGCGGCTTGACCGGCCCGGTGGAAAATATCCAGAAGCTGGCCAACGGGGTAAGCATCCCGTTCATCCCGGCCGATACCAGCAAGCCCGGATATACCGTGGATCACAGCGGCAACCTGGCCATCCTGGGGCCGGATGGGCGGCAGCGGGGGTTCATCCGGGCACCGTTCAACAACCAGAAGATGGTGGCGCAGTTGCCCAGGCTGGTAGAGCGGGAGTGAGCCAGGTGCCTGAGGTTGATGCGATACCTGTGGGAGCATCCACAGGTACAGCACTGCTCCAGCCTGCGCCGCTCCCACGAATTTCCAGCGCCCACAGGTAAAGCATCAACCTGGAACGGGTCAGCCAGTGAAAACAGCGATCAGAACGCCGGGATCACCGCGCCCTTGTATTTCTCGTTGATGAACTGCTTCACCTCGGGCGAATGCAGCGCCGTGGCCAGTTTCTTCATGGCGTCCGAGTCCTTGTCGTCAGGACGGGCAACCAGGATGTTCACGTAAGGCGAGTCGCTGCCTTCGATGGCCAGGGCGTCCTTCTCGGGATTGAGCTTGGCTTCCAGCGCATAGTTGGTGTTGATCAGGGCCAGGTCGACCTGGGTCAGCACGCGCGGGATGGTGGCGGCTTCGAGCTCGCGGAACTTCAGGTTCTTGCTGTTCTCGGCGATGTCCTTGACGGTCGACAGGATGTTACCGCCGTCCTTGAGCTTGATCACGCCGGCCTTGTTCAGCAGCAACAGGGCGCGGCCGCCGTTGGTGGCGTCGTTGGGGATGACCACGGTGGCGCCGGACGGCAGCTCGGCGAGCGTCTTGATCTTGCTCGAGTAGGCGCCCAGCGGCTCCAGGTGCACGCCGGCAACGCTCACCAGCGCAGTGCCCTTGGCCTTGTTGAACTCATCCAGGTACGGCTGGTGCTGGAAGAAGTTGGCGTCCAGGCGTTTCTCGGCGACCTGCACGTTGGGCTGGATGTAGTCGGTGAACACCTTGACCTTCAACTCCACGCCTTCCTTGGCCAGGGCCGGCTTGACGAACTCGAGGATTTCGGCGTGCGGCACCGGGGTGGCGGCAACGGTCAGGGACTCGGCATTGGCCGAGAAGGCCGCGACGGCGGCGACGACAGCAAGCAGTTTCTTCATGGATCACTCCTTGTGAGGGCCAGGCCGACCCCACCGGTTATTTACGGGAAAAGTGCACGACCAGCCGGTCGCCGACGCTTTGCAGGACCTGAACCAGCAACAGCAACAGCACCACGGTGACCACCATCACATCGGTCTGGAAGCGCTGGTAGCCGAAGCGGATGGCCAGGTCGCCCAGGCCGCCGGCGCCGACCACGCCGGCCATCGCGGTATAGGACACCAGGGTGATCGCGGTGACGGTAATGGCGGCGAAGATGCCCGGACGAGCCTCTGGCAGCAGCGCATTCATGATGATCTGGCGGGTAGTGGCGCCCATCGACTGGGTCGCCTCGATGATCCCGCGGTCCACTTCGCGCAGCGCGGTCTCCACCAGGCGGGCGAAGAACGGCGTCGCCCCGACCACCAGCGGTGGAATGGCCCCGGCAACGCCCAGGGAGGTACCGGTGATCAGTACCGTGAACGGGATCATCACGATCAGCAGGATGATGAACGGCAGCGAGCGCAGGATATTCACCACCAGCGACAGCAGCGCATAGACGCCCTTCTGCTCGAACATCTGCCGCGGCCCGCAGAGGAACAGCAGCACGCCCAGCGGCAGGCCCAGCAGCACGGTGAACAACAGCGAGCCGAACAGCATGATCATGGTGTCGATGGTAGCCAGCCAGATTTCGGCCCAGTCGACGTTGGCGAAGAAATTGAGAGCGTCCATCAACGCAGTACCTCCATATGAACATCAGCTGCCGAGAAGCGGGCGAATGCCGCCTCCATGTCGCCGCCGGTGACGGCCAGGGTCAGTTGCCCATACGGGGTGTCCTTGATGCGGTCGATGCGGCCGGCGAGGATGCTGTAGTCCACGCCGGTTTCACGGGCCACGGTGCCCAGCAGTGGCGCGTAGGTGGCTTCACCCTGGAAGGTCAGGCGCACGATGCGCCCTGGCACATGGGCGAAGTCGTCGCGCTGCTCGGCTTCGTCAACCTGCTCGTCCTCCTGGACAAAGCGCCGGGTGGTCGGGTGCTGAGGGTGCAGGAACACATCGGCCACCGGTCCCTGCTCGACGATCTGCCCCGCGTCCATCACTGCCACGCGGTCGCAGACCCGGCGGATCACGTCCATTTCATGGGTGATCAACACGATGGTCAGCTTCAGTTCGCGGTTGATCTCGGCCAGCAACTGCAGCACCGAGGCCGTGGTCTGCGGGTCGAGGGCACTGGTCGCCTCGTCGCACAGCAGGATCTTCGGCCGCGTGGCCAGTGCACGGGCAATGCCGACGCGCTGCTTCTGGCCGCCCGAGAGCTGGGCCGGGTACTTGCTGGCGTGCTCGCTCAGGCCGACCCGGTCCAGCAGCTCGTTGACGCGCTGGTCGATCTCGGCGCGCGATAGCCTGGCAGCCAGGATCAGCGGCAAGGCCACGTTGTCGGCGACGGTCTTGGAGGCCAGCAGGTTGAAGTGCTGGAAGATCATCCCGACTTGCTGGCGAAAGCCGCGCAAATCGTTGGCATCGAAGGCGGTGACATCTTCGCCGTCGACGATGATCCTGCCGCCGCTTGGCGCCTCGAGACGGTTGATCAGGCGCAGCAGGGTACTTTTGCCTGCGCCGGAATGGCCGATCAGGCCGAAGACCTGGCCGTTCTCGACGGTCAGGCTGGTCGGGTGCAGGGCGGGGATATCCCTACCGGCGACGCGGTAGGTCTTATGGACATTTTGAAACTCGATCACTTAGCGAACCTTGTGGGGCGCATGAATTAGGGTCAGCGGTTAGCCGGGTCGCGCATTTTAGCCTTTTCGTATAGCAGTTCTTAGCATTTATTTCGTAATTGCCCTTTGCAACGGGCATGACGCGACAACTGGCAATCCGAATTGAACGCTCTGCAACGCCTTTCTGTCACTAGCAGGACAAGCCCTGACCGGGCGCCCTGATGACTGATGAGGACCGGACCATGCCCAGCAACAAGACCGATGCGCCCAAGGAAAGCCAACTCGCCGGAACCCAGACCCCGGACCGTGCCAACGTCAATGCCAAGCTGCAGAGCCTGGAGGATGTGCGCAGCGACGCCACCGGCGAGGCCTTGCGCACCAACCAGGGCGTGAAGATTTCCGACAACCAGAACACGCTGAAGGCTGGCGCGCGCGGACCCTCGCTGCTCGAAGACTTCATCATGCGCGAGAAGATCACCCACTTCGACCATGAGCGCATCCCAGAGCGTATCGTCCATGCCCGGGGTACGGGTGCCCATGGTTTTTTCCAGAGCTACGGTAACCATGCCCAGCTGACCAAGGCCGGTTTCCTGCAGGATCCGCAGAAGATCACCCCGGTCTTCGTGCGTTTCTCCACCGTGCAGGGCCCACGGGGCTCGGGCGACACCGTGCGCGACGTGCGTGGCTTCGCCACCAAGTTCTATACCGACGAAGGTATCTTCGACCTGGTCGGCAACAACATGCCGGTGTTCTTCATCCAGGATGCAATCAAGTTTCCCGATTTCGTCCACGCGGTAAAACCCGAGCCGCATAACGAGATTCCCACGGGCGGTTCGGCCCACGATACCTTCTGGGACTTCGTTTCGCTGGTACCGGAATCGGCGCACATGGTGATCTGGGCAATGTCCGACAGGGCCATCCCGCGCAGCCTGCGGATGATGGAAGGCTTTGGCGTGCACACCTTCCGCCTGGTCAACGCCGAAGGAGTGGCATCGTTCGTCAAATTCCACTGGAAGCCCAAGCAGGGCGTGCACTCGGTATTGTGGGACGAGGCGCAGAAGCTGGCAGGCAAGGACACCGACTATCATCGTCGCGACCTGTGGGAGGCGATCGAGACCGGCCATTATCCGGAGTGGGAGCTGGGCGTGCAGATCGTGCCCGAGGCCGATGAGCACAAGTTCGACTTCGACCTGCTCGACCCGACCAAGATCATCCCTGAAGAGCTGGTGCCGGTAACGCCGCTGGGCAAGATGGTGCTCAACCGCAACCCGGACAACTTCTTTGCCGAAGTCGAGCAGATCGCATTCTGCCCTGGCCATATCGTGCCGGGCATCGACTTCACCAACGACCCGCTGCTGCAGGGCCGGCTGTTCTCCTATACCGACACCCAGATCAGCCGCCTGGGCGGCCCGAACTTCCACGAGATCCCGATCAACCGCCCACTGGCGCCCAACCACAATGGCCAGCGCGATGGCATGCACCGCATGCGCATCGACCTGGGGCGCGCCGCCTATGAACCGAACTCGATCGATGGGGGCTGGCCGAAGGAAACCCCGGCAGGCCCGCAGGACGGCGGTTTCGAGACCTACCAGGAACGCGTCGACGCGCACAAGATCCGCCAGCGCAGCGAATCGTTCGGCGATCACTTCTCGCAGGCGCGGCTGTTCTTCCAGAGCATGAGCCCCAACGAGCAACAGCACATCATCAATGCCTACAGCTTCGAGCTGGGCAAGGTCGAGCGCGAGCACATCCGCGCACGCCAGGTGAACGAGATCCTCGCCAACATCGACCTGGACCTGGCAGCCGCCGTCGCGGCCAACCTTGGCCTGCCTGCGCCGACCAGCGGAACGGTGCAGGTACCGACGCCGACACTGACCCAGTCGCCGGCCCTGAGCCAGATGAACCACCCAGGTACCATTGGCATCAGTGGGCGCAAGATTGCCGTGCTGGTGGCCGATGGCGTGGAGGGCGCGAGCGTAGACCGACTGGTCAAGGCCATGCAGGCCGAGCGCGCCCAGCCGTTGCTGCTGGGCCCGACCTCGGCGCCAGTGAAAACGGCCGACGGCCAGGTGCTGAAGGTCGATGCCTCGATGGAAGGCATGCCCTCGGTAATGTTCGACGGGGTACTGCTGCCTGCGGGCGACCAGGCACTGGAGGCCGTGGGCAAGAGTGGCCTGGCTGTACACTTCCTGCTCGAAGCCTACAAGCACCTCAAGCCCCTGGCCCTGCCTGCGGCGGCCAAGCCGCTGCTCGACAGGATTGGCCTGGCCGCGGACAAGGGCTTGCTGCTAGGGGATGACCAGGCAGCCATCGATGCCTTCATCAAGGCCGTGGAACAGCATCGGGTATGGGAGCGGGAGGCAGCGGCGGAGGCGATCCCGGCCTGACACTGCGGGGGCATTCGCTGGCAAGTCGGAGCGCCGAACCGCAGCTCCGACTTGCCAGCGAAGAGGCCGACATGACTTGCAAAATTGCTAACGGCCTACCCTACTCCGCCCGATGCGGAATCAACACCACCTGCGCCGGCAGCGACCGTTGGACCTCATGGCGCTGCACCAGCTCGAATTCGTCATCCAGCCTGCTCACCCGCTTGTCCAGCAGGGTCTTCAACCAGGGCGCGTCCTGTGTGCGCGGCACCTGGAACACGACTTCACATCGATAATTGACCACGTCTGCCGCGATGTCGTCGAGCTGGCGACGCATATCGGCGATCTGCGTGGTCTCCAGAGCAATCACCGTGCTCGGTGCGGTGGGGTCGATCAGCCGGGCCGCTGGCCTGGCCTCGGCCGCTTTCAACGCCGCTTCGGCTTTTTCCAGTTCCACCTTGCGTGCCTGGCTGATGGCGCCATTGACACCGCCGGTCAAGGCAGGCGCCTGCGGCATCAGCACTCGAGCCCGGGCCAGGGCAGTGGCGGCGGCATTGACGTCGCCCTTCTGCAGCACGATCTGGCTGCGTTGCAGGTAGGCTTCGGCCAGCTGACGCTGGTATTGCTCCAGGCGCTGGTCGTCCGGGGACTGGGCCTGCAGGCGGGTGAGCTGGTCTTCGGCGGTGGCCAGCTCGTTGCTGGCGATGGTCTGCTCCAGTTGTTGCCATGCATCGGGCTGGGCCGGGACGGACGCCTGCTCGACCGGGGTACTGGAGCACGCAGCCAGGATCAGGGAAAACGCGGCAAGGAGCAGATAACGTGAGGCGAACGGCTTCATTCCTGCAACTCTCTATGTGCGCAAAAAACGAGCCAGTCTACACCGAGGCGGGCTCGCTCGAAATAAGTCTTACAGACTCTCTGGCCTGGAAAAGGTTGCAGGGTGCGCCAGGTGCGCACCCTGCCCTCAGCGCTTGGGCAGCGCCAGGCTCAGCAAGAATAGCATCGCCGCGCAGACCACGATCGAAGGACCTGCCGGGGTGTCCTTGAACCAGGAAAGGGCCAGGCCCCCGCAGACTGCCGTTACGCCGATCAGGCTCGCGCCCAGGGCCATCTGCTCGGGCGAGCGGGCGTGTCGTTGCGCGGCGGCGGCGGGAATGATCAGCAGCGAGGTGATCAGCAACACGCCGACGATCTTCATGGCGACCGCGATGACCACCGCGATCAGCAGCATCAGCGCCATCCGCAGCGCCGCCACCGGCAGGCCTTCGACCATGGCCAGTTCCTCGTGCACGGTGACCGCCAGCAGCGGTCGCCATAGCGCGGCCAGCATGACCAGTACCAGCGCGCTGCCACCCAGGATCCAGCCCAGGTCCCCGGGGCTGATGGCTAGCAGGTCGCCAAACAGGTAGGCCATCAGGTCGATCCGCACATCGTGCATGAAGCTCAGCACCACCAGGCCCAGCGACAGGGTACTCGGCGCCAGGATGCCCAGCAGGGTGTCGGAGGCCAGCGGCTGGCGTTGCTGCAGCGTCACCAGCAGGATCGCCAGCAGCAGGCAGCCGACGGTCACCGCCAATGCCGGGCTTACGTCCAGCACGAAGCCCAGGGCCACCCCGAGCAGTGCCGCGTGGGACAAGGTATCGCCAAAGTAGGCCATGCGCCGCCAGACCACGAACGATCCCAGCGGGCCGGCCACCAGTGCCAGGGCCAGGCCTGCAAGCAGGGCGTAAAGAAGAAAATCAGCCATGCTTGCAGTGCTCTCCGTGAACATGGGGGCCCTGCCCGGGCGCGACCACGGAACCATGCAGGTCGTGGCTGTGGTCATGGTGGTGGTGGTAGACGGCCAGCGTTGCGGCGTTGTTGCCGAACAGCTCGACAAAGGCGGGGTCGCCGCTGACTTGCTCCGGGTGCCCCGAACAGCACACGTGGCGGTTCAGGCAGACCACCTGGTCGGTGGTGCTCATGACCAGGTGCAGGTCGTGGGACACCATCAGCACGCCGCAGCCGTGGCGATCGCGCAGGCGGGTGATCAGGCCGTACAGCTCGGATTGCCCGGCGACATCGACGCCTTGCACTGGCTCGTCGAGTACCAACAGCTGCGGCTTGCGCAGCAGGGCGCGGGCCAGCAGCACGCGTTGCATCTCGCCACCGGACACGGTCTGCACCGGGCTGTCGATGACGTGCTCGGCACCGACTTCCCTGAGCGCGGCCAGAACAGCCGCACGGTCCACGCCCGGGACCAGGCGCAGGAAACGCAGTACCGACAGCGGCAAGGTCGCATCGACCTGGATCTTCTGCGGCATGTAGCCAATGCGCAGGCGCGGCTTGCGCCAGACACTGCCCCGCTGCGGCTTGAGCAGGCCGAGCACGGCCTTGACCAGAGTGGTCTTGCCTGCGCCGTTGGGCCCGATCAGGGTGACGATCTGCCCGGGTGCGACACTCAGGTCGATGCTGTCGAGCACCGCTTCCCCAGCATACGTCACGCCGACCTGTTGGAGTCGGATCAGCGCATCGCTCATGCAGCGCTCCGGCAGTTGCCGCACAGGCCGACCACTTCGACGGTCTGCGCCTCGACGGTGAAGCCGACGGTGCGGGCGCTCGCCAGGATCGCATCGCTGATGCTCGCCTGCTCCAGTTCGACGGCCACGTGGCACTCGCGGCAGATCAGGAACTGGCTCTGGTGCGAATGCTCTGGATGGCTGCAGCCGATGAAGGCGTTGAGCGAGGCGATGCGGTGGACCAAGCCATTTTCCAGGAGGAAATCGAGCGCTCGGTAGACGGTCGGCGGCGCGGCGCGGCGCCCGTCCTGCTCGCTCAGCACCGCCAGGATATCGTAGGCCCCCAGTGGCTTGTGGCTCTGCCAGACCAGCTCCAGCACACGACGGCGCAGGGCGGTCAGGCGCAGGCCCAGGCGTGCGCAAATGGCATCGGCCTCGGTCAGCGCACTGTGGACGCAACGGGAGTGATCATGGGGGCGATGAGCCAGATGGGTGATAGACATGGGCAGCGACGGTTCTGGATGGAGACGTTATTATGTTACCTGTTTCTGACCTGCAGAGTGTTCATCGTGACCCGATTGCTAGCCCTTTTTGTCGCATTCGCCGCCTTCGCCGGTGTGAGCCAGGCGCAGGCCGAGGTGCGTGTACTGACCAGCATCAAGCCGCTTCAACAGATCGCCGCCGCGGTACAGGAGGGGGTCGGCAGTCCCGATGTCCTGTTGCCGCCGGGCGCCTCGCCGCACCATTACGCACTGCGTCCATCCGACGTACGGCGCGTGAGCCAGGTCGACCTGCTGTACTGGATCGGCCCCGACATGGAAGGCTTCCTGCCTCGCGTGCTGGGCAACCGGAGCAAGCCCAGCGTAGCCGTGCAGGACTTGCCAGGCCTGCAACTGCGCCATTTCGGCGAAGACAGCCACTCGCATGACGAGGGCGCCGACGAGCATGATCATGACCATCGTCCCGGCAGCCTGGATGCCCACCTGTGGTTGTCATCGGTGAATGCGCGGGTGATCGCGGCGAAGATGGCGGCCGACCTGGTCGCCGCCGATCCAGCCAATGCCGCGCGCTACCAGTCCAACCTCAAGGCTTTCGGCGAGCGTCTTGATGCTCTGGACCAGCGCATCAAGGCACGGATCGCGGGTATCGCCCACAAGCCCTACTTCGTGTTCCACGAGGCTTTCGATTACTTCGAGGCGGCCTATGGCCTCGAGCACGCCGGCGTGTTCAGCGTGGCCGCTGAAGTACAGCCCGGCGCGCAGCATGTGGCCGCCATGCGCAAGCGCCTGCAGGAAGTGGGCAAGACCTGCGTGTTCAGCGAGCCGCCGCTACGCCCGCGCCTGGCCGAGACGCTGGTGGCGGGGTTGCCGGTGAAACTGGCCGAGCTGGACGCGCTGGGCGGGACCGAGGCGGCGAGCGCCCGGGGCTATGAGCAGTTGCTGGAGAAGCTGGGCGACGACCTGGCCGGCTGTCTGGAGCAGTTGTAAGGGTTGCGGGCCTGTGGCGGGCAAGCAGGAGCGTCGAACCGCCGCTCCTG
>JAQZAY010000022.1:22044-30654 GCA_029239415.1 Pseudomonas sp.
AGCAGGAGCGTCGAACCGCCGCTCCTGCTTGCCCGCCACAGGGTCACAACGCAAACGGCAAGGCCAGCTTCACGTCTTGCCGCGCCGCCAGGCGCACCTCGAACTCGGCGGGGTCGTGGATCATCACGTCCATGCCGGCGAACGATTCCGCGGCGATCAACCGCGAGAGCCAGAAGCGCACGCAGGCCACGCGCAGCATCACCGGCCACAACTCGGCCTCGGCGGCGGTAAAACGGCGCACTGCCGCATAGGCGCCCAGCAGCGCCTGGGCGCGGGACACATCGATCGCGTTCTGCGAGTCGCTGCACCAGTCGTTCAAGGTAATCGCCAGGTCATAGAGCATCGGCCCGGAACAGGCGTTGTAGAAGTCGATCACCCCGGTCAGGTGGGTCCCTTCGAACATGACGTTGTCGCGGAACAGGTCGGCGTGCAGGTTGGCCTTGGGCAGGGCCAGAATCTGCGCCTTGTGGACATGGATCTCGTCCAGGCTGTCCTGCAGCAAGCGGCCCTGCCCCGGGGTCAGGCGCGGCAGCAGCTGGGCCCCGGTTTCCAGCATCCAGTCCAGGCCGCGGTCGGTCTTGCGCGGGATTATCCTGGCGCGGGTGGCCAGGTGGATCTGCGCGAGCAGCACGCCGACCTGGGCGCAATGCTGGGTATTGGGCGCCTTGATGTGCTTGCCCGAGAGCCGCGGCTGCAGCAGGGCAGGCTTGCCCGCCAGTTCGCGCAGGGCATTGCCGTCGCGGTCGCGCAGGGCATAGGGCACCGGTATGTCGGCTTCGTGGAGCACGTCGAGCAGCTCGATGAAGAACGGCATGTCCTCGACCGGGCCACGCTCGACCAGTGTCAGGACGAACTCCCCTTGTTCCAGGCTGATGAAAAAGTTGCTGTTCTCTGTCCCTGCGGCAATGCCCTGGAAATCGAGCAGGCGGCCCAGTCCATAGGGTGCCAGAAAGGTTTCCAGCTCCGGCCGGGTCACGGGGGTGAAGACTGACATGATCAAAAAATGCCCATGCAGGCGCTTCCAACAGGAAGTGCCGGGTTGATGAAGGGTACGCGCTACCTTACCACTCGAAGATCTTCCACGAAGGGATCAGCATGTCCGGCTGGTCGGAGCGTACGAAGTTGCCCTCCGAGCCGTCGGCGCGTACCAGGAAATAAGGCTTGCCGGTCTTCGGCGTGACCTTGATGGCATACAGGAAGCCGTTCTGGCGGTACTCCTGGATGGTCTTGTCGCCTTCCGTGCGAATGGTCACCTCGGGATCGGCCGAGGGGGCGTCGTCCGCCGCCAGGGTGACGACAGGCGTGGTGGCCAACAGGCTGAGCAGTAACAGGCGATTGAGTGTTCGCATGATAACCTTGTCCCTTTATCGTCCAGTTTTCCGGATATTCTAGCGCCGGACCCGTCGAAAAGGTTGATTCTGCTCATGAGCCTAGCGCCCCTCGTCCTCGTGGACGGCTCCTCCTACCTGTACCGCGCCTTCCATGCGCTGCCGCCGCTGACGACGTCCAAGGGGATGCCGACGGGGGCGGTCAAGGGCGTGCTGAACATGCTCAAGAGCTTGCGCAAGCAATATCCGGACGGGCTGTTCGCGGTGGTCTTCGATGCCAAGGGCGGTACCTTCCGCGACGCCATGTTCGCCGAGTACAAGGCCAACCGCCCGAGCATGCCCGATGACTTGCGCGTGCAGATCGAGCCGCTGCATGCCAGCGTGCGTGCCCTGGGCTACCCGCTGCTGTGCGTCGAGGGTGTCGAGGCCGACGATGTCATCGGTACCCTGGCACGCAGCAGCGCCGCGGCTGGCCGGCCGGTGGTCATCTCCACCGGCGACAAGGACATGGCGCAACTGGTCGATGGCCATATCACGCTGGTCAACACCATGACCGGCAGCGTGCTGGACGTGGCCGGCGTGCACGAGAAGTTTGGCGTCGGCCCCGAGCACATCATCGATTTCCTCGCGCTGATGGGCGACAAGGTCGACAACATCCCCGGTGTTCCCGGGGTAGGCGAGAAAACTGCGGTGGGCCTGCTGACCGGCATCGGCGGCGGCCTGCGCGAGGTGTACGACAACCTCGACAAGGTGGCCGGCCTGTCCGTGCGTGGCGCCAAGTCGCTGGCGGCCAAGCTCGAGGAGCACCGCAAGGCGGCGTTCCTGTCCTACGAGCTGGCCACCATCAAGATCGACGTGCCGCTGGACATCGAGGTCGAGGCACTGGTGTGCGGCGAGCCCGACCGCGACGCGCTGCTGGCGCTGTACACCGAAATGGAGTTTCGCAGCTGGATCGCCGATGTGCAGCGCGACGCCGCGCGGTCCGGTGAGCCGCTGTCCGAGGCGGTCGAGGCGACCCCCCCCGCCGAGGCTGTCGAGACCCGGTACGAGACCATCCTCGACCAGGCCCGCTTCGACGTCTGGCTGGAAAAACTGCGTCAGGCGCCCCTGTTCGCCTTCGACACCGAGACCACCGGCCTGGACGCCCAGCGTGCCCAGCTGGTCGGCCTGTCGTTTGCCGTCCAGGCCCACGAAGCGGCCTACGTGCCGCTGGCCCATGACTATGCCGATGCCCCCCGGCAACTGGACCGCGACAGCGTGCTGCTGGCACTCAAGCCCCTGCTCGAAGACCCGGCCAAGGCCAAGGTCGGCCAGAACGCCAAGTACGACATCAACATCTTCGCCAACTGCGCCATCGGCGGCGACCCGTCACAGGGCATCCACGTGCGTGGCGTGGCTTACGACACCATGCTCGAATCCTACGTGCTCGACTCCACGGCCACCCGCCATGACATGGACAGCCTGGCGCTCAAGTACCTGGGCCACACCACCATCACGTTCCAGGAGGTGGCTGGCAAGGGGGCCAAGCAGCTGACCTTCAACCAGGTCCCCCTGGAACTGGCCGGGCCCTACGCTGCCGAGGACGCCGATATCACCCTGCGTCTGCACCAGGCCCTGCAAGGCCGCCTGGAGAAGACCCCGAGCGTGCAGCCGGTGCTGGCCGACATCGAGATACCGCTGGTGCCGGTACTGGCGAAGATCGAGCGCCAGGGCGCGCTGGTCGATGCGGCGCTGCTGGGCATCCAGAGCCAGGAGCTGGGCGTGAAGATGGCCCAGCTCGAGCGCGAGGCCTTCGAGATCGCCGGCGAGGAGTTCAACCTTGGCTCGCCCAAGCAATTAGGGGTGATCCTGTACGACAAGCTGGGCATGCCGGTGCTGAGCAAGACCGCCAAGGGCCAGGCCTCCACCGCCGAGGCGGTGCTGGCGGAGCTGGCCGAGCAGGACTACCCGCTGCCCCGGGTGCTGATGCAATACCGCTCGCTGAGCAAGCTCAAGAGCACCTATACCGACCGGCTGCCCGAGCAGATCAACCCGCGCACGGGGCGCATCCACACCTCGTACCAGCAGGCCGTGGCCGCGACCGGTCGCTTGTCGTCGAGCGATCCGAACCTGCAGAACATTCCGATCCGTACCGCCGAAGGGCGGCGCATACGCCAGGCCTTCGTCGCCAGCCCAGGCTACCGCCTGCTGGCTGCCGACTATTCGCAGATCGAGCTGCGCATCATGGCTCACCTGGCCAAGGACGAAGGCTTGCTGCATGCCTTCCGCAACGACCTGGACGTGCACCGGGCGACCGCCGCCGAAGTGTTCGGCGTAGAGCTGGCGGCGGTCACCAACGACCAGCGCCGCAGCGCCAAGGCGATCAACTTCGGCCTGATCTATGGCATGAGCGCCTTCGGCCTGGCCAAGCAGATCGGCGTCGATCGCAAGCAGTCCCAGGACTACATCGACCGCTACTTCGCCCGCTACCCAGGCGTGCTCGCCTACATGGAGCGCACCCGTGCCCAGGCTGCCGAGCAAGGCTTCGTCGAGACGCTGTTCGGCCGACGTCTCTACCTGCCCGATATCAACGCCAAGAACCAGGCCCTGCGCAAGGGCGCCGAGCGCACGGCGATCAACGCCCCGATGCAGGGTACCGCGGCCGACATCATCAAGCGCGCCATGGTGGCGGTGGACAACTGGCTGGACGAGTCGGGGTTGGATGCGCGGGTGATCCTGCAGGTACACGACGAACTGGTGCTGGAGGTACGCGAAGACCTGGTCGAGAAGGTCAAGGCAGACATCCGCCCGTACATGAGCAACGCCGCGCAGCTTGATGTCCCGCTGCTGGTAGAGGTTGGCGTGGGCGACAACTGGGACGAAGCCCACTGAGGTATCGCAAATAGTTTTCAGTACCCTGGAACTTCTGCGACAAATTGGGACTCTGAGTTATCGATTGGCTGCTGAAGCCTTTCGATGCTCCTATGTTGTGTTAAGTGTTGGCAGATATTCGGACCCCGCCCTAGCGGTCCGAACTTGGACCCCGAACTTCCCCCTCCCCATATGAAGTCCGGGGTTTTTTTTGCCCGCGATCTGCCTCTGCGGGCGTCGGCTTGTCGGCCGCGCCCTCCAGGCCTCACGTCTCCGGCTTGTCTTCCAGTGCCATCCACTGCGCCAACACCCCGTACGCCTCTTCCAGCCCTTGACGCTTGGGCGCCGAGAACAGCTGGATACTCACGCTATCGCCCCAGCCCTTGCGAATCTCGCTCTGCACCTTGAGCAGGGTGTTCTTCGCGGCGCCAAAGGTCAGCTTGTCGGCCTTGGTGAGCAGGATGTGCATGGGCATGCCGCTGGCCAGCGACCAGTCGAGCATCATCTTGTCGAAGTCGGTCATCGGATGGCGCACGTCCATCATCAGGATCAGGCCCTTGAGGCATTCGCGGCTGCCCAGGTAGGCCTCGAGGTGGCGCTGCCAGTGCTGCTTGAGCGGGATCGGCACTTTTGCGTAACCGTAGCCCGGCAAGTCGACCAAACGCCGTTCATCGTCCAGACTGAAGAAATTCAGCAGCTGGGTGCGCCCTGGAGTCTTGGAGGTCCGCGCCAGGCTGGCATGGGTCAGGGTGTTGAGGGCGCTGGACTTGCCGGCGTTGGAACGGCCGGCGAACGCCACCTCGTAGCCCTGGTCGTCCGGACATTGATCGACCTTGGCCGCGCTGATTGCGAATGTGGCTTTCTGACAGAGGCCGAGGATGGGGTTTTTGACTTGCATGGGATATCCGATGTGGGTGTTGCCAAGGCCTTGCCCGGCAAGCGGTGTCGTTTCCGTCTGGAGCACGGAAGTATATAATGCCGTAGTTTTTGTGTGCGCATTATCCCAGCGTAGGACGATGTGCACAGGGTGCCGGTTTCAAGCTCGCGCAGCAGAACGCAGCTCGGCGCCCAACCCTGAAGGTCATTGCAGATGACCAGATGGCTGATGGTCGTCGGTGTCTCGATACCGTTTTTCAGCGCGCAGGCTACACAGGATCCCGTGGCGTTGTACAACCGCACGTGCGCGGCTTGTCACGCCGGGCAGTTGCCCCAGGCCCCCAGGATGGGTGACCGGGCAGCCTGGGAGCCAAGGCTGGCGCAGGGTATGGAGGTACTGGTGGCGCACGTTACCCAGGGTTTCAAGGCTATGCCGCCGCGTGGATTGTGCATGGACTGTGGTACCGACGACTACCGCGCAGTCATCCAGTGGATGAGCGGCAGTCCCGGCACATAACATTTCACCCTTAGCCGTGTGGATTAGCTGATGAACAAGACAATCATGATTCTGCTCTTGACCTTGGGGGTCGCAGGTGCGGCCAGTGCCGCGCCAGTCATTCAAGGCAATGCCGCCGCCGGACAGGCCAAGTCCATGGTCTGCGGCGCCTGTCACAACCCTGACGGAAACAGCCTGGTACCCAACTTCCCGAAACTGGCAGGCCAGGGCCAGCGCTACCTCGAGAAGCAACTGCAGGACATCAAGTCAGGCCAGCGCGTGGTACCGGAAATGACCGGCATGCTCGCCCCTTTCAACGAGCAGGACCTGGCGGACATGGCCGCCTATTTCGCCAGCCAGAAAGGCAGCGTGGGCGCGGCCGACCCGCAACTGGTCGAGCGTGGGCGCGCCCTGTTCAACGGTGGCGACCTTGCCAAGGGCATGCCGGCCTGCACCGGTTGCCACTCCCCCGACGGTGCGGGCCTCGCCCTGGCCGGCTTCCCGCACCTGAGCGGCCAGCACGCGCAATACCTGGCCAAGCAGTTGACCGACTTTCGCGAGGGCAACCGCACCAATGACGGCGACGCGATGACCATGCGCTCGATCGCCGCCAAGCTCAGCAACAAGGACATCGAGGCCTTGTCCAGCTACATCCAGGGGTTGCACTGATCGGGGTTAACCGGGTGTTAATACTGCCAGGACCAAGATGAAAGGGTGGCGCGAGCCGCCCTTTTTCATGTCCACTGCCGTTACACTAAAGAAACTTGAGCCCCTCATGGCCTGTCTGAGTACAGGTCGTGCAGAGGCAACCTTTGACTGCTCAGGAGTAAAGCATGCGTAAACTGATTCTCGGCGCTGCGCTGGTCGCCGCCAGCGCATTCGGTATGGCCACCGTCCAGGCCGCCGAGCCTGCCAAGGCTGGCGAGCAATATATCGAGCTGAGCACGCCTGTCGCGGTCTCCCAGCCAGGCAAGATCGAAGTGGTCGAGCTGTTCTGGTACGGTTGCCCGCATTGCTATCATTTCGAGCCGACGGTCAACCCGTGGGCCGAGAAACTGCCCGCCGACGTCAATTTCAAGCGCATTCCTGCCATGTTCGGCGGCCCGTGGGACGCACACGGGCAGATGTTCCTGACCCTTGAGGCCATGGGCGTGGAGCACAGCGTGCATGCGGCAGTGTTCGATGCCATTCAGAACCAGCGCAAGCAATTGACCAAGCCTGAGGACATGGCCGAGTTCCTCGCCACCCAGGGCGTCGACAAGGACAAGTTCCTGGCCACCTTCAATTCCTTCGCCATCAAGGGCCAGGTGCAGAAAGCCAAGGACCTGGCGAAGAAGTACGAGATCACCGGCGTGCCGAGCATGATCGTCAACGGCAAGTACCGCTTCGACCTGGGCACCGCGGGTGGCCCCGAGGGCGTGCTCGACGTCGCCGACCAGCTGATCGCCAAGGAGCGCGCCGCCAAGTAGGCGGCGCCACCATGCGACGCTGGAAAGCCCCGCGCATCGTTGGCCTCCACGAGCCGAGGGTCAACGAAGACCACCTCACGGCCGCTGGCCTGCCTGAGGATGGCCGCCTGCGCCTGCTCAGCTTCAATATCCAGGTGGGCATCAGCACCGAGCGCTACCGGCACTACCTGACCCGCAGCTGGCAGCACCTGCTGCCGCACATGGGCCGTGCCGGCAACCTGCAGAAGATCGGCGAGCTGCTGCGTGACTTCGACCTGGTGGCCCTGCAGGAAGTCGATGGTGG
This sequence comes from Pseudomonas sp., assembly GCA_029239415.1. The sequence continues at coordinate 29,347 of JAQZAY010000022.1, forward strand.
CAGCATGCGCTCGGGCTACGTCAATCAGGTCGAGCACCTGGCCCACCTGGGCTCCTTCCCCTACTGGTACCAGCAGCTCAACCGCAACCTGGGACGATTCGCCCAGCACAGCAACGGTGTGCTCAGTCGACTCAAGCCACGGCTTCTCGAGGACCATCCCCTGCCCGGCCCGGCTGGCCGCGGGGCGATCCTGGTGCGTTTCGGCGAAGGCAAGGACGCGCTGATCGTGGTGATGATGCACCTGGCCCTGGGCTCCAAGACCCGTGCCCGGCAGCTGGCGTATATCCGCGAGCTGATCGGCGGGTATCGCCACCAGGTGCTGATGGGCGACATGAACACCCACGCCAACGACCTGCTGCTGCACTCGCCCCTGCGCGACCTGGGGCTGATCGCCCCGCAGGCCGAGGCGACCTTTCCCAGCTGGCGTCCCCAGCGTTGCCTGGACCATATCCTGCTGAGCCCAAGCCTCACGCTCGAGCGTTTCGAGGTGCTGCCCCAACCCATTTCGGACCATCTTCCGGTCGCCGTCGAGATTCGTTTGCCTGATGCCCTGACTGTGGATACGCTGCCGGTTTTGAGCTAATTGCCATTACCCCTAGCGGACCCAAGGCATGACCGAAGAAGCCGAGCGCTGGAAAGAAAAATACCTAAAGAGCCTCGAACAACAGGAAAAGCAGGAGCGCCGCTGGGCGGCCCGCCTCGACTTGCTGCGCCGTGGGATAGTGCGCAGTACCCTGGCGGCCGAGGGCAGTGACCGGGCGGTGGACGAGTGCATGAAGGAAATGCGCGACGTCATCCGCAGCGACAACATGGATGCCGCCCTGGCCGGGCTGATTCCACGGCTGGAAAAGGCGGTGCTCGATTCCGAGCAGCGTCGCCAGACCCGCATCGGGCAGGTCGGCACCGCGTTGACTGCGCTGGTCGCGCAGCTGCAGACCTTGCCCTTGCCTGGCGAGGTGCGCCGGCCCCTGAAGAAATTCGCCAAGCAGCTCGACGGCCGAGTCTCCCAGCCGCGCGAGCTGCCTTTGCTGCTCAGCGAGTTCAGCAGCTTGCAAGGCCATGCCCTGTCGGTCCTGGATCGCACTGAGGAGGCCGCCCGCCCTGGTTTGCTGCAGCGCCTGTTCGGCCGCGACGGCGAGGCCCCAGTGGCCCCCGAGCCTGTGGCACCGCCGGCCGAAGCAGCGTCGCCGGAGCCTGCTCCCGCCGCCTTCGAACCAGAACCGGAACCTGCTCCCGCCGGCGTCGAGCCTGAGCCGGAGCCAGTGCCTGAACCTGAACCTGAACCAAAGCTTGAGCTTGAGCTTGAGC
>JAQZAY010000321.1 GCA_029239415.1 Pseudomonas sp.
CCTGCTGCTGCAGGTGATGGACCACGGGACCCTGACCGACAACAACGGGCGCAAGGCGGACTTCCGCAACGTGATCCTGATCATGACCACCAACGCCGGGGCCGAAACCGCCTCGCGGGCCTCGATCGGCTTCACCCAGCAAGACCACACTTCCGATGCCATGGAAGTGATCAAGAAGAGCTTCACGCCGGAGTTCCGCAACCGCCTGGACACCATCATCCAGTTTGGCCGCCTCAGCCACGAGACGATCAAGAGCGTGGTGGACAAGTTCCTCACCGAGCTTCAGGCACAGCTGGAGGACAAGCGCGTGATGCTCGAGGTGAGCGATGCGGCGCGCAGCTGGCTGGCGGCCGGTGGCTACGACGCGCAGATGGGCGCGCGGCCGATGGCGCGGCTGATCCAGGACCGGATCAAGCGGCCGTTGGCCGAGGAGATCCTGTTTGGCGAGCTTTCCGAGCACGGCGGCGTGGTGCATGTGGACATGCGCGATGGCGAACTGGTCTTCGATTTCGAGACCACAGCGGAGATGGCATAGGGTATCGGGGCCGTTTCGTGCCCCGGACCGCCCATGAAAAAGCCCGGCTCATTGGCCGGGCTTTTTCATGCTTCAAACTTAGCGGGCGCGGTAGGTGATACGGCCCTTGCTGAGGTCGTAAGGCGTCAGTTCGACGCGGACCTTGTCGCCAGTGAGAATACGGATGTAGTTCTTGCGCATCTTTCCGGAGATATGCGCGGTTACGACGTGCCCGTTTTCCAACTCCACGCGGAACATGGTGTTGGGCAGGGTGTCGACGACAGTGCCTTCCATTTCGAAGCTGTCTTCTTTCGACATGCAGTAAAGCCCTCGGTGTCCAGTATGGCCCGACACAGGACTGTACCGGGCAAAAAAAGTGGCGTGAATTATGCCCGAAAGTTGCTGTTCAAGCCAATGCTTTCAATTGAGGCTTACCCAGCGCTGGTTGATCAGCAGCTCGATGGGGCGGTACTGGGTCTTGTAGTTCATTTTCTTGCAGTTCTTGATCCAGTAGCCCAGGTAGACCGCCTCCAGGCCCTGACGCAGCGCCTCGGTGATCTGCCAGAGAATGGCAAAGCGCCCCAGGCTGCGCCGTTCCTCGTCCGGCTCGTAGAAGGTGTACACCGCCGACAAGCCGTTGGGCAGCAGGTCGCTGACCGCGACGGCGAGCAGCTGGCCATGCAGGCGAAACTCGTAGAACCAGCAGAAGGGCAGGTCGCGCACCAGGAAGGTGGCGAACTGGTCGCGGCTGGGCGGGTACATGTCGCCGTCGGCGTGACGCTGCTCGATGTAGCGCCGGTACAGGTCGAAGTATTCTTCCTTGAAGGCCGGGCGGGCGGGCGTGATGGTCAGGTCGCTGTTGCGCTTGACGATGCGCCGCTGCTGGCGGTTGGGAATGAAGCGCGCGGCCGGAATGCGCGCCGGCACGCAGGCGTTGCAATGCTGGCAGTGGGGGCGGTAGAGGTGATCGCCGCTGCGCCGAAAGCCCATCTCCGAGAGGTCGGCATAGACGTGCACGTCCATTGGCTGGCTGGGGTCCAGGAACAGCGTGGTGGCCTGCTCCTCGGGCAGATAGCTGCAGGAGTGAGGCTGAGTGGCATAGAACTTCAATCGCGCCAGCTCTGTCATGATCACCCTTCCGAAAGACTTTGCATTAAGTGTAAGCCAGCTGGGAGAACTCGCCTAGCGAACCCAGGTCGCCGTGCTCGGCTCGTCCAGGTAGCGGGCCAGGTATTGGGCAAAGGCGGTGCGGCTGATGCTCCGGGCACCCAGGCTGTGCAGGTGCTGGGTAGGCATCTGGCAGTCGATCAACACGAAGCCGGCCTCGCGCAGGTGCTCGACCAGGGTCACGAAGCCGACCTTCGATGCGTTGTCGGCCCGGCTGAACATCGACTCGCCGAAGAACAGCCTGCCCATGGCCAGCCCGTAGAGCCCGCCCACCAGCTCGCCGCCCTGGCGCACCTCCACCGAGTGGGCGAAGCCGCGCTGGTGCAGGGTATGGTAAGCGGCCTGCATGCTGTCGGTGATCCAGGTGCCGTCGGCGTAGTCCCGGGGCGCTGCGCAGGCCTTGATGACCCCGGCGAAGTCGCTGTCGAAGCTCACCTGGTAGCGTCCCTGGCGCAGCAGCTTGGCCAATGACCGGGAAACGTGCAGCTCTTCGGGCAGCAGCACCGTGCGAGGGTCCGGCGACCACCAGAGGATCGGCTGGCCATCCTGGTACCAGGGGAAGCAGCCATGGCGGTAGGCCTGGACCAGGCGCTCGGCGCTCAGGTCGCCGCCCGCGGCGAGCAGTCCGTTAGGGTCGTGCAGCGCCTTTTCCAGCGGTGGAAAGGTCAGCGAGTCTCGGGTCAGCCAGGTGAGCATGGTCGTTTGCGGTGGGGGAGGGAAGGGGCCAGCATGGCGCGAGCGGAAACCAAGGTCAACAATTGTGGTCCTACAGCTCAACAACTGTGTAAAAACACAGCATAAGCCTTTGTCACAAAACACAATGCATGCTCAAATTGCACCTTCGTGAATTCGGCCCCGTCCTGCCTCCATCCGGCTTGCTGCCATGGCGGCGGACGGGCAGTAATGTTAAAAGTAGTGATTCGTTGACCGTTCACCTGGGTCGATCACTGCTGGACGCGCACCACGCGCAGGAATAGACGCGTTTTGAAGAAATCCACCGCAACCCCACCCCCATTGCCCGTGCCGCTCTGGCGACAGCAGCTGCATTATCGCCTCAAGGAAGGCGCACTGATCGCCATCGGCGCCCTGTGCCTGTACCTGTGGATGGCCCTGCTGACCTACGACACGGCCGATCCCGGCTTCAGCCATACCAGCAACGTCGAGCAGGTCCAGAACGCGGCCGGTCGCGCCGGGGCTTACTTCGCCGACATCCTGTTCATGGTGCTGGGCTACTTCGCCTACATCTTCCCGTTGCTGCTGGCGATCAAGACCTGGCAGATCTTCCGTGAGCGGCACCAGCCGTGGCAGTGGAGCGGCTGGCTGTTTTCATGGCGGCTGATCGGCCTGGTGTTCCTGGTGCTGTCGGGCGCGGCGCTGGCGCATATCCATTTCCATCCACCGCAGAGCATGCCGTTTTCCGCCGGTGGTGCCCTGGGTGAAAGCCTGGGCGACCTCGCCAAGAGCCTGCTCAACGTGCAGGGCAGCACGCTGGTGTTCATTGCCCTGTTCCTGTTCGGCCTGACCGTGTTCACCGATCTGTCGTGGTTCAAGGTGATGGACCTCACCGGCAAGATCACCCTGGACCTGTTCGAGCTGGTGCAGGGCGCCGCCAATCGCTGGTGGGCCGCGCGTGTCGAGCGCAAGCGCCTGGTCGCCCAGCTGCGCGAGGTAGACGACTACGAAGCGGCCGCCCCGGTCGCGCCCGAGAAGCGCGAGCCGGCCAAGCCCCGCGAGCGCCTGGTCGAGCGCGATCCTGCGCCCGCCAGGCCCGTTGCCGAGCGCCCACAACCCCCGGCACCGGTGCCAGCGGCTGCACCCGCACCAGCACCTGTGACCCTGCCTGTGTCCGCGCCCGTGATCATGCCCGCCGCGGCCAAGGCGCCGGAGCCGAGCAGGCAGGTACACAAGCCTAAGCCGGTGCATCAGTTTGTCGACAGCGCCGTGGAAGGCACGCTGCCGCCGATCTCGATCCTCGATCCTGCCGAGGCCAAGAAGGTCAACTACTCGCCTGAATCCCTGGCCGGCGTTGGCAATCTGCTGGAGATCAAGCTCAAGGAATTCGGCGTCGAGGTGTCGGTCGACTCCATCCATCCGGGCCCGGTGATCACCCGCTACGAAATCCAGCCGGCGGCGGGCGTCAAGGTCAGCCGCATCTCCAACCTGGCCAAGGACCTGGCGCGTTCGCTGGCGGTGACCAGCGTGCGCGTGGTCGAGGTGATCCCGGGCAAGACCACCGTGGGGATCGAGATCCCCAACGAAGACCGCCAGATCGTGCGATTCTCCGAAGTGCTCTCCTCGGAGCAGTACGAAGAGGCGAAGTCGCCCGTGACCATGGCCCTGGGCCATGACATCGGCGGCAAGCCGGTGATCACCGACCTTGCCAGGATGCCGCACCTGCTGGTCGCCGGTACCACCGGTTCGGGCAAGTCGGTGGGGGTCAACGCAATGATCCTGTCGATCCTGTTCAAGGCGGGTCCTGAAGACGACAAGCTGATCATGATCGACCCGAAGATGCTCGAGCTGTCGATCTACGAAGGCATTCCGCACCTGCTGTGCCCGGTGGTGACGGACATGAAGGACGCCGCAAACGCGCAGCGCTGGAGCGTCGCCTAGATGGAACGCCTCTACAAGCTGATTGCGGCCATGGGCGTGCGTAACCTGGCCGGCTTCAACAGCAAGGTCAAGGACGCCGAGGAAGCCGGCGAGC
>JAQZAY010000322.1 GCA_029239415.1 Pseudomonas sp.
GCAGTCTTTACTACCTGTTCTATGCGCTGGAGCACGGGCTGACGCCCTCAACCGCAACCGTTACGATGAACATCATTCTTTCAGTCGTCGCGCTCAGCATTTTGTGCCACGGATTGAGCGTTCAGCCGATGCTGGCGTACTTCGGCTTCACCAAGCGTGGCATGCAATGATTCAGAGCGCACGCCCTGAGTCTGCCCGGCGTGCGGGAGTCTTGCCCCTGGTCCGGCGTACCGAGGCCGTATGAGGCCCCGGATGCTGGTCATCTTCCAGCGAGCCCAGGCTGTTCAGCGCCTGCGCCGCAGGTAGCTTTCCAACGGGTCCTTGCTCAGCCCCTCCTGGGCCTGGGCGACCGAGTCGATGAACAGCGAGAACAGCTCCGACTGCTTGGCGATGTCCAGCTTGGCGTACAGGTGCTTGCGGTGGGTCTTGACCCGGTGCGCTTTCCTTCCCCGTCCTTCAGGGCGGGGAAGGAAAGCGCGGACGCCGGAGGCGTCCTTTGCGGCGGTGGAAATCAATGCGGCGTTTGCTGCTGCTCGATGTAGTGGCGGATGATTTCGAGAGGAGCGCCGCCGCCGCTACCGGCAAAGCAGGAGGGCGACCACAGTGCGCCGCCCCACGGTTTCTTGCGGATGCATCAGCAAGACGCAATGTCTTGCATGGCGAAGGTCGTTGTCGTGGCTCATGGACCAACCTATATTATCCCCATGCAACGTCTTCAAGCCTTCAAGTACGAACTGATGCCGACCGGCGAGCAGCAGCGCGACATGCGCCGCTTCGCGGGATCGTGCCGGCTCGTGTTCAACAAGGCGCTGGCGATGCAGAAGGAACGCTACGAGGAAGGCGAAAAGAAGCTGGGCTATGCCGGTCTGTGCAAGCAACTCACGGCGTGGCGCAATGGACTGGAGACGCCGTGGCTCAAGGATGCGCCGGTGCATCCGCTGCAACAGACGCTCAAGGACCTGGAGCGCGCCTATGCCAATTTCTTCGCCAGGCGCGCAGCCTTCCCGCGCTTCAAGAAGAAAGGCCAATCCGACCGCTTGCGCTATCCCGATCCGAAGCAGATCAAGCTAGATCAGGCCAATAGCCGGATTTTCTTGCCCAAGCTGGGCTGGCTGCGCTACCGCAACAGCCGCGCGGTGCTGGGCGCGGTCAGGAACGTCACCGTCAGCCTGAGCGCGGGCAAATGGTTTGTGAGCATCCAGACCCAGCGCCAAGTCAAACAACCCGTGCCGCAGGCCACCCGCGCCATCGGCATCGACGTCGGCATTGTCCGCTTCGCCACGATGAGCGATGGCAGCCATCTTGCGCCGCTGGCCAGCTTCAAGATGCATGAAGTCCGGTTGCGCCGCGCGCAGCGGGCGATGAGTCGCAAGACCCAGTTCAGCAACAACTGGAAGAAGGCGAAAGCCCGAGTCCAGCGCATTCACGCCCGAATCGGCAACGCCCGCCGCGACTACCTGCACAAGGCCACGACCGCCATCAGCCAAAACCACGCGATGGTGTGCATCGAGTACTTGCAGGTGAGCAACATGTCCAGATCAGCGGCAGGCACGGTCGAGACACCGGGCAGAAACGTGCAGGCCAAGTCCGGCCTGAACAAGGCCATCCTCGATCAAGGCTGGTTCGAGTTCAGGCGGCAACTGGACTACAAACTGCAATGGGCGGGCGGGTTGCTCATTGCGGTGCCGCCGCATGACACCAGCCGTACGTGTCCGCAGTGCGGCCATGTGGATGCGGCCAACCGCAGGACACAAGCGCAATTCCGGTGCGTGGCCTGCGGCCTCGAGGAAAACGCCGATGTGGTCGGCGCGATCAACATATTGGCGCGGGGACACCGCGTTGCAGCCAGTGGAGAGACGGTGCAGTCAGGCCGCTCGATGAAGCAGGAACCCACCGAAGCGACTACGCGAGAATCCTCGTGTAGCACCGTAGGAATCCCCTGCCTTTAGGCGGGGGAGGATGTCAACGTGTCCTCGCTGATTCCGAGGCGCTCGGCGAGGGACCGTACCGAGTGACCGCGGAGCATGTACTGCGCCACCAGGCACTTGCGTTCGTCTTCCAGACGCGCATGCTGGTAGAACGCCAGAAAGTATTCGCTGCGCCTGAAATGGTCCGGCGCCACGTCGCTCAACCGGTAGCAACCCGGCGCGATGCCCTCCATGCAGGCCCGGTAGAACGGGCACAGCAGGTAGAAGCCCTCAAGGTACCTGCCAATACTGCCTTCAGCGTCCATGGCCCCTCTTCGTCCCGCTCGAAGAGTGCCGAAGGCAGCCATCGGCCTGTGCTGGATGGGGCTGGGGTTGGCCTGCCTGCTGGGGGTGACTCGGGCGTTTCGCGTGAAGCTGCCGGAGTTGCAGCTGGCGGAGTGACCAGCTGCGGGCCTGACGGCTACAGCGTGCGCAAATGACAGGCCAGGCGCTGCAACATCGCATCGCATCCCGCCAACTGCTCCAGGGTCACGAACTCGTCCGGTTTGTGCCCCTGGTCCATGCTTCCCGGTCCGCACACCACCGTGGGAATGCCGGCCTGCTCGAACAGACCGCCCTCGGTGCCGAACGCCACCGTGCCGAACGCCGATGAGCCACTGAGCAGCGCCAGCAACTGGGCGGCTTCACTGTCAGCGGCGGTGGCCAGGCCAGGATAGGCGCTCAAGTGCGTGAAGCGAATGTCGGTATCTGCCTGCACCGCTTGCATCCGCGGCGTCAGCTGCGCCTGGGCATAGGCCTGCAGTTCATCCGCCACGGCCTGCGCCTCGAACCCGGGCAATGCCCGCACTTCGAAGTCGAACTCGCATTCGGCCGGGACGATGTTCAACGCCCGGCCGCCTTTGATCATGCCGGTCTGCACCGTGGAAAACGGTGGGTCGAAGCGGGCGTCATGGTGTTCCGGCCGGGCCAGTCCATCGCCGATCTCGCCGAGCTTGCCGATCAGCCGCGCGGCATATTCGATGGCGTTGACGCCCTGGGGTGCATAAGCCGAATGGCAGGCAGCACCCTGGACCTGGCAGCGCATGGCCAGCTTGCCCTTGTGGCCCAGCACGGGCTTGAGCTCGGTGGGCTCGCCGATCAGGCACAGGCGAGGCTTGTGCGCACGTTGCTGCAGGTCCGCCAGCATCGAGCGAACGCCCAGGCAGCCAACTTCTTCGTCGTAGGAAAAGGCCAGGTGCACCGGGAGCCCAAGAGGCTCGGCAAGAAAGGTCGGTACGGCAGCCAGCACCGAGGCGATGAAACCCTTCATGTCGGCGGTGCCGCGGCCATACAGGCATCCCCCGCGCTCGGTCAGGCGAAACGGCTCGACGGTCCACGCCTGGCCGTCCACCGGCACCACGTCGGTATGCCCGGACAACACCACGCCGCCACGGTCGGTCGGGCCGATGGTCGCGAACAGGTTGGCCTTGGTGCCTTCTTCGTTGAGGAACAGTTCGCTTTGTACGCCATGGCCGGCCAGGTAATCGCGAATGAACCCGATCAACTCCAGGTTGGAATCGCGGCTGACCGTGGCAAAGCCGATCAACCGCTCGAGCAGCGCACGGCTGGTCGGTTCACTCATCGCCAGGCACTCCGTAGCTGGGCGCGGTGGTCGGGTCGAGCGCGCGGGTCACGTAGTCCTGCATCTGCGGGCGGTAGGCCTGCCAGAGCGCATCCAGTTGGCCGATCGGGTCTTGCTCGGCCCAGTCCACGCGCAGGTCGACCAACGGCCAGGTGAGCTCGCCGGCGATCTTGAGCGCCGCCGAGTGCACCGGCCCCGCTTCGCCGCCTGCCTCGATCGCCGCCTGCATGGCCGCCAGCAGGCGATCGGCGAGGTGGCCGTGGTGTTGCTCGAAGGCGCTGACCATGGCCCGGATCACTTGCGGATCCGCCAGCATGTTGCCGGCGGCAACGCATTGCTCCCCCGCCACCGCGTTGTGCACGCCAAGCGCCTGCTGGCCCGTGAACAGCGCCACCTGGCCATGGCTGTCGATCACCGTGACCTGCCGGTACTCGCTCCAGCCATTGGCGCTGAGCACCCGCTCCAGCGCCGCCGAGGGCAATTGCCCTTGCTCGAGGGCATCGAGCAGTTGCGGGCCCAAGGCGGGCAAGGTGATGTTCTGGGTCGCCACGGCACCCACCCCGGCCCGTACCCAGGGGCAACGTGCGCCGACGGCGATGCTCGATGAACTGATGGCGATGCCAAGCTGGCCAGTTTCCTGGCAGCGACCGATGATGGAGAAAGTCATGTTGTGGCTCCTTGTTCTGCTTGATTGACACGTGAAGAGCATTCTGGGGAGCACCTGGCAGCCGCGAAACGACCTTTTTTATGGTCCCTGGCAAGGAAAAAACTAACCGGGTCCCCACCACGCCAATCCATCGGGAAAAACCTTGCCGAAGATCGCTGCAGGC
>JAQZAY010000323.1 GCA_029239415.1 Pseudomonas sp.
GGTAGGTAAAAGATGGTACAGGTGAGAGTGCACCAGCCGGTCAACCACGACGGCAGTATCAATCTCGAGGCATGGCTGGATCATGTGGTAAGCGTTGACCTGGCGCTGGACCGCGAGGCGCTCAAGGCGGCTTGCGAGTTCGCCCAGGACGTCGAGAAAAAAGGCAATCCGGCCAAGCATTCCTGGGCCGATGGCACCTCGAGCTTCCAGGCGGGCCTTGAAATCGCCGAGATCCTGGCCGACCTCAAGCTCGACCAGGACTCGCTGGTGGCGGCGGTCATCTACCGCGCCGTGCGCGAAGGCAAGGTGACCCTCGCCGAAGTCGGCCAGCGGTTCGGGCCGGTGGTGTCCAAGCTGATCGACGGCGTGCTGCGCATGGCCGCCATCAGCGCCAGCCTGAGCCCGCGGCAGTCGCTGGTGCTCGGCTCCCAGGCCCAGGTCGAAAACCTGCGCAAGATGCTGGTGGCCATGGTCGACGACGTGCGCGTGGCGCTGATCAAGCTGGCCGAACGCACGTGCGCCATCCGTGCGGTGAAGTCCGCCGATGACGAGAAGCGGCTGCGAGTGGCCCGCGAGGTGTTCGACATCTATGCCCCACTGGCCCACCGCCTGGGCATCGGTCATATCAAGTGGGAGCTGGAGGACTTGTCCTTCCGTTACCTGGAGCCCGACCAGTACAAGCAGATCGCCAAGCTGCTGCACGAGCGACGCCTGGACCGCGAGCGCTTCATCAGCGACGTGATGAACCAGCTGCAGAACGAGCTGCTGGCCACCGGCGTCAACGCCGACATCAGTGGGCGGGCAAAACATATCTACTCCATCTGGCGCAAGATGCAGCGCAAGGGCCTGGAGTTCAGCCAGATCTACGACGTGCGCGCCGTGCGCGTGCTGGTGCCGGAGATGCGCGACTGCTACACCGCGCTGGGCATCGTCCATACCCTGTGGCGGCACATTCCCAAGGAGTTCGACGACTACATCGCCAACCCCAAGGAAAACGGCTACCGCTCCCTGCACACTGCGGTGATCGGGCCGGAAGGCAAGGTGCTCGAGGTGCAGATCCGCACCCACGCCATGCACGAAGAAGCCGAACTGGGCGTCTGTGCCCACTGGCGCTACAAGGGCACCGACGTCAAGCAGAGCTCCAACCACTACGAAGAGAAGATTTCCTGGCTTCGCCAGGTACTGGAGTGGCACGAGGAGCTGGGCGACATCGGCGGCCTGGCCGAGCAACTGCGGGTCGACATCGAGCCCGACAGGGTCTATGTGTTCACCCCCGATGGCCATGCCATCGACTTGCCCAAGGGTTCCACGCCGCTCGACTTTGCCTACCGGGTACACACCGAGATCGGCCACAACTGCCGTGGCGCCAAGATCAACGGGCGCATCGTGCCGCTCAACTACAGCCTGCAGACCGGCGAGCAGGTCGAGATCATCACCAGCAAGCACGGTCACCCGAGCCGCGACTGGCTGAACAGCAACCTGGGCTACGTCACCACTTCGCGGGCGCGCGCCAAGATCGTTCACTGGTTCAAGCTGCAGGCCCGCGACCAGAACGTTGCTGCCGGCAAGACCCTGCTCGAACGCGAGCTGAGCCGCCTGGGCCTGCCGCAGGTCGACTTCGAGCGGCTGTCCGAAAAGGCCAACGTCAAGACGGCCGAAGACATGTTCGCCGCCCTCGGAGCCGGCGACCTGCGGCTGGCGCATCTGGTCAACGCGGCCCAGCAGCTGCTCGAGCCAGACCGCCGCGAGGAAGTCGAGCTGGTGCCGCGCAAGGCCACCGGCTACAAGCCCGGCAAGCGCGGCGACATCCAGATCCAGGGCGTCGGCAACCTGCTGACGCAGATGGCCGGCTGCTGCCAGCCATTGCCCGGCGATGCCATCGTCGGCTTCATCACCCAGGGCCGTGGCGTCACCATCCACCGCCAGGACTGTGCCTCGGTGCTGCAGCTGGCGGGGCGCGAGCCTGAACGGATCATTCAGGTCAACTGGGGCCCGGTGCCGGTGCAGACCTATCCGGTCGACATCATCATCCGCGCCTACGACCGGCCGGGGCTGCTGCGCGACGTTTCCCAGGTGCTGCTCAACGAGAAGATCAACGTGCTGGCGGTCAACACCCGCTCGAACAAGGAAGACAACACCGCGCTGATGTCGCTGACCATCGAGATCCCGGGTCTCGATGCGCTGGGGCGCCTGCTGGGCAGGATCTCGCAGTTGCCGAACATCATCGAGACACGGCGTAACCGCACCCCATGAGCATGCCCATGACCTATACCCTTGACGACCTGCTGCACCTCATGGCCCGGCTGCGCGATCCCGCGCATGGTTGCCCCTGGGACCTCGAGCAGGATTATGCGAGCATCGTCGCGCATACCCTCGAGGAAGCCTACGAGGTGGCCGACACCATCGAGCGCGGCGATTTCGAGCACCTGCAAGGCGAACTGGGCGACCTGCTGTTCCAGGTGGTGTACTACAGCCAGCTGGCCCGTGAAGAGGGGCGATTCGAATTTGCCGGGGTGGTCGATGCCATTACCCGCAAGCTGATCCGCCGCCATCCCCATGTGTTCCCGACCGGTGATCTGTATGCCCCGGTGGATACGCCCAGCCTGAGCGAGGCCGAGGTCAAGCAGCGCTGGGAAGAGATCAAGGCAGCCGAGCGCGCCGAGAAAAGCGTGCCCGAGCAGCTGTCGCTGCTCGACGATGTGCCCACGGCCCTGCCGGCGTTGTCACGTTCGGCCAAGTTGCAGAAGCGCGCAGCCCAGGTCGGCTTCGACTGGCCCGATGCCCTGCCAGTGCTCGACAAGGTCCGCGAAGAGCTGGACGAAGTATTGCAGGCCATGGCCGAGGGCGATCCGCAAGCCCTCGAGGACGAAGTCGGCGACTTGCTGTTCGCTGCCGTGAACCTGGCCCGTCATCTCAAGCTGGACCCCGAGAATGCCTTGCGCGGCGCCAATCGCAAGTTCGAGCGGCGTTTTCGCTTTATCGAACAAGTCTTGCGCGACATCGGGCGTCCCATCGAAGATTGTACCCTTGAAGACCTGGATGCCCTTTGGGGCGAAGCCAAACGTCAGGAAAAGAACCTGCCCAGCTGCGGCTGAGCCGATGCATAAGTGAGTGAGTAATCCATGAGCCTTTCCCTTCGCGACCAATTGCTCAAGGCCGGTCTGGTCAATCAGAAACAGGTCAAGCAGGTCAACAAAACCGAGAAGAAACAAAAGCGTCTGGAGCAAAAAGGCCAGGTCGAGGTCGATGACAGCCAGCAACGCCAGGCCAAGGAAGCCATGGCCGAGAAGGCCAGGCGCGACCAGGAGCTCAATCGCCAGCAGCAGGAAAAGGCCGAGCACAAGGCCCGTGCCGCGCAGGTCAAGCAATTGATCGAGGTATCGCGCCTGCCCAAGCTGAGCACCGAGGACTACTACAACTTCGTCGACGACAAGAAGGTCAAGCGCATCGCCGTCAATGCCCTGATGCGCAGCAAGCTGTCCAGCGGCTCATTGGCGATCGTCGCCCATGGCGGCGGCTACGAAGTGATCCCGCGGGAGGCGGCCCTGAAGATCCAGGAGCGCGCGCCCGAGCGTATCCTGCTGCTCAACACCCAGGTCGAGGAGCCGGATGCCGATGATCCGTACGCGGCGTACGTGATCCCCGACGATCTGATGTGGTAAAGACCAGAAACCCCGCCTAGGCGGGGTTTCTCGTTTATGCGGTCTATTGCGTGGGGCGCTGGCCCTCGAGCACTTCCAGCTCGCTACGGTACTGCTCGGCCTCATGCTCGTTGTGGAACATCCCGACCAGCTGCCCTTGCTGGTGGACATCCCAGATCCGCACGCCAGCGGCCAGGCCTTCGTGGGACAGTTTCGATTCGTCGCGTTCTGTTACTTGGACAGTCATCGGCAAACTCCACTCTTGGTTGTCTGCGACAGAGTGTCGCAGGCCTTGTTTATAGGGTTTGTTAGCTGCCTAAGTAAATAAACACCGCATGAAACTTCTTTCATCCTGCCTGTGCCCTGCAAAAGAAAACCCCGCACCAGGCGGGGTTTTCAGGTCCAGCGGATCAATGCAGGAGAATCAATTGCCCTTCACCGACTTGCCATCGACCGTGCCATCCTGCAGCACGATCACGTATTCCTTGCCGTCGGTTTCGACCTGGCGCAATTGCACCAGCAGGTAGTCCCAGTCCTTGGCGAACCACAGCTCGGTGATGCGCTTGCTCTGGCTCGGGTCGCGTACGCGCTCGACCTTGACCGCATCGACCTGGCCGGTCTTGGTGGCGACCTTCTCGGTACCCAGCACGCGGAAGTCGTAGGTGTCGATCTCGTCACCGTCGACCACCTGGTAGGTCATGCTCTTCTTGCCGGCCGCCACGTCATGCTGC
>JAQZAY010000324.1 GCA_029239415.1 Pseudomonas sp.
GTGCTCTTCCGATCTGTCGGGGGTGTCGCGGATGGTCATGGTGTTGAGGCGCTCGTCGACGAACACGTCACGGGTCTTGAGCATGGTCTTGACCATGTTCATCGCGGCATTGGCGTCGATGCTGGTCAGGTAGAAGGTGCGCATGACCAGCTCCTGGTAGTCCTTGGTCTTCTGCGGCGAGTCGGGGTAGATCAGCAACGTGTTGTCGTTGACGATCTTCTGGTGCAACTGGTTCTGGTCCAGCAGCAGCGCCACCGCGTCCTCGATGCGTACGTCGCGCACGAAGATGGTGGCCTTCATGTCGGGGCGCAGGTCCTTGTCGAAGATGAAGTTGAGCCCGGCGACCTGGGACAGCACCTCGAAGATGGTCTTGAGGTTGGCATCGCGGAATTCCAGGGTCACCGGCCGGTCGAGCTTGCTGCGCAACTGTGGGTATGGCTGCGCGGTGCGCGCCTGGACATCTTCGATGTCGCGGCGCAGCGCCAGCCCGCCCTCGTTCTGTGGGTCCAGGCGCAGCACTTCGCGCATGTGCCGCTCGGCACCGAACAGATCGCCCTGGCGCAGCGACGCCTGGCCCATGGCCGTGCGCTCGCCGAGGTTGCGCACCTGCTCGATCTGGCGCACGCCCTCGAGCGCCCGGCGGTTGTTGGGCTCCAGGGTCAGCACCCGACCATAGCCCATGCGCGCGTTGGCAAAGTCATGCCGCGAGCGGTCGCTGTCGGCCTGGCTCAGCAGGCTCTCGACAGCCGTCTGGCGGCCATGGGCCAGGGCGATGTTGAGCTCGGTGTCGCGCGGGTCATCGCGCAGCGCCTCTTCGATGCGAGCGATGCCCGCCTCGTACTGGCCGTCCTTGATCAGCGCCTGGCCGTCCTTGCGCGCGGCGCTGGTGCCGCAGCCGGCCACCGCTACACACAGGGCCAGGAGCAGAAATGGAGCAGGCTTGCACAGCGTCGATGTCTTCATGGTGCGCTCCCGACAGATAGGGTCTGGGACAGATGCAGAGGCAGGTAGACCAGGTTCAGCTCCGTGTCGGAGATGTGTTCGATGCGGTAGGTGTCGTCGATCACGTCGCCCTGGCGCACGACGTAGAGCTTTTCGCCGCTCTGCAGGAACACCTGCTGGTCCAGCCGGTCGGCCAGGCGCCCGACGAACTGGAACGGCAGCACGGGCGCCGTGGGCGTCACTGCCGGGGCAGGCGCGACTACCGGTTGCTCGGTGACGGTGGTCACGCTGGCCGCGGGGCTCCAGCGCTGGCTGGGAAACAGGTTGCCCGAAGCGGCGCGGCTGACCTTGGGCCGGTCGGATGGCGCCGCCGCGACGGCCTTGGCCGGCGCCGGGCGCACCTGCACCGCTTGCTCTGGCGCCTCGCCGAACCAGCGCCCGGGGGCCCAGGCCAGCACCGCGCTGGTACCGAGAAACGCTAGCCAGATCACTGCACGTTGGCGGTTCATCACGACCTCGACAAATAAAGGGTCATGCGCAGACGACCGTTGAGCTGGTCATCGCCGATGCGCTTGCGTTGCAGCTCCAGGTCTTCGATCACCAGGGTCGGCAACTGGCCGAGCAAGGCTTGCACGAAGCCGCGGATCTGCGGGTAGCTGCCACGTACCGGCAGCAGGATCTGGTAGCGCGCCAGTTGCGTCTTGGGATCGACGCCCAGGGCGTACTCGCCCCGGGCCAGGGTGATGCGCTCGGCCCGTGCCAGGCTGTACAGGCGATCGATCAGTTCGCTGGCCTGGGGCTGGCCGGGCATCCGCTCGCGCAGGCTGTCCAGTGCCTGCTGCTCGGGCTTTATCTCGACCTTGAGCTCGCCGCGCTGCAGGCGCTGCACCTGCTCGCTGGCATCGGCCTGGGCAGCGCGCAGCTGGCTGACCTGCTGCCACTGGGGCAGCACCGCGAACAGTGCCACCAGCACGGCGAGCAGCAGCAACAGCACCGCGCCCAGGCCTGCGCGACCGAGGCGGCGCAGGTGTTCGTGAAGGATCAGGCTATGGATGTGCATTGCCGGTCTCCCAGGTGGCGGACAGGTTGAACTGCACCGGATGCTCGGGCTGCCTGGCGTTGATCTCGTGGTTGAGCAGCGAGACGTCGCGCAGTTGGTCGATGCTTTCCAGGCGCTTGTGGAACTGCAGCATGGCCTCGAGGTTACGGGCCTCGGCGCTGATGCGCAGCTGGCCCTTGCGGGCGTCCGGGGTCAGTGTCAACAGTGCCACGTCTTCCTGGGGCAGGCCTTCAAGCCTGTCGAACAGTTGCTCCCAAGGGCGTTGCAGTTGCTGTGAAACGCTGCGCATCTGCGCCAGGCGTTCAGCCTGCTCGCGGCTGGCGGCGCTATCGAGTGGCGCGCTGCTGGCCGGGCGCCGGCCCAGCTGTTGCTCAAGGCGCTGTACCTGCGCTTCAAGCGCCTGTCGCTCGGCCTGCCACAGCTGCTGGGCGATCAGCAGCGCCACCAGCAGACCGATACCCAGGGCAAGCAGCGACCACGCCAAGGGGCTGCTGCGCCGAGGTCGGAATTCAAGGTCCAGGGCGCGCATCTCAAGCCACCGCTCGCCACATGGCGCACAGCGGATCGGCGTTGCCGACCACCGGGCACAGGCGCACCGCTCGCACCGCGGGCATGTCCTGGCGGCCCGGCGCGTGCAGGAATATCCGCGGCAACTGCCCGCCATACAGCTCGCAGGTGCGCTCGATCAGGGCCTGCAACGCCTGGTCGGTGTCGGCGCAGCCCTGGGCCAGCACCTGCTGCCAGGCCCCGCCTGCGGCCAGCAGCAGCACGCTGCGCCGAGGCTCGGCGAGCACGAAGAGGAAATCGCCCTGCTCCAGCAGCGCCGAGCAGCGGTTGTAGGCCGCCATCAGGTAGGGCTGCACCGAGCGCAGGCTGAGCTTGGCACGGCTGCTGAGGGTATCGAGCCCTTGCAGCAAAGCCTGGGGCAGCGCCGTGGCGATGCGCGCCCTGCCCGCCGACTCCGGCGACAATACGACTTTCCAGTCGTCCAGCGACTGGCCGTAGAGGTTCTCGAAGCAGGCCTGGGCATAGCCGTGCAGTTCGGTCGGATGGCCGATGGCCTCGCTCCAGGGAACCAGGCAGAAGCGGCTGTAGCGCGACGACAGCAGCACGCGCAACTGCCCGCGCTGGATACGGTGCTCGGCAAGCAAGTGGGCCAGGGCCTCGAGCGCGGGCTCCCAGGCAGGCTGGTCAGCGCCGCAGGTGAAGTCACGGCTGCCCAGCCACTGGTGTTCACGCCCGTGCCAGCGGCCCAGGCCCACCCCTTCGGCGCCGAGTACGGCGCAATACCGATCAGGCAATAAATGTGACACGGTTGATCTCCTCGAGCGTAGTACGTCCTTCGCGAACCAGGTCCAGCGCCGAGCTGCGCAGCAGGCGCAGGCCGCGCTGGCAGGCCAGCGTCTTGATCTGCGCCAGCGGGCGGCGCTCGACGATCATCTGGCGCAGGTCGTCGTCGAGCAGCAGCAGCTCGGCTATCGCCGTACGGCCGCGATAGCCGCTGCCCCGGCACTGGCCGCAACCCTGGGCGCGGACGAAACGCCAGCCGGCGACTGCCTCCGGGCTGAGCGCCGAGGCGGCCAGGGTCTGTGCATCGGGTTCCCAGGTGCTGGCGCAGTGGGTGCAGGCCAGGCGGATCAGGCGCTGGGCCAGCACGGCGTTGAGCGCCGAGACGAAGCTGTAGGGGTCGACCTGCATCTGGCTGAAGCGGCCGATCACATCGAACACGTTGTTGGCGTGGATGGTGGTGAACACCAGGTGGCCGGTGAGCGCCGATTGCACCGCGATCTGCGCGGTGTCCGGATCGCGTATCTCACCGACCATGATCTTGTCGGGGTCATGGCGCAGGATCGAGCGCAGGCCGCGGGCGAAGGTCAGGCCTTTCTTCTCGTTGACCGGGATCTGCAGTACGCCGGGCAGCTGGTACTCGACCGGGTCCTCGATGGTGACGATCTTGTCCACGCCGTGGTTGATCTCGCTGATCATGGCGTAGAGCGTGGTGGTCTTGCCGCTGCCGGTCGGGCCGGTCACCAGGATCATGCCGTAGGGTTCGGCGGCGAGCCGGCGCAGGCTGAGCAGGGTGTGGTCCTCGAAGCCCAAGGCCTGCAGCTGCACGCCGCTGACCCGGTCGGACAGGTCCTGTTTGTCAAGCACCCGCAGCACGGCGTCCTCGCCGAAGATGCTGGGCATGATCGAGACGCGAAAGTCGATCTGGCGATTGCTGATGGCCACCTTGAAGCGGCCATCCTGGGGCACGCGCTTCTCGCCGATGTCCAGCTCGGCCATGACCTTGATCCGCGAGATCACCTGGTCGGCGAAGGTGCTGCCGCTGGCCTTGCCGGCGCTGTTGAGCACGCCGTCGATGCGGT
>JAQZAY010000325.1 GCA_029239415.1 Pseudomonas sp.
GGTCATCCAGCCGCCATTGATGTATCTGATCCACCGCCTTCGCGAGCAGGCTCGCTCCCACAGGGATATTTGCCAGGTAGCTTCAACTCGCCTTGCGCAACGCCGCATGCTGCGGATTGAACGTCCACACCGCCAGCAGCGCAAACACCAGCGTCAGTCCGATGCACACCGCCATCGCCAGCAGGTTGAATTGCCCATACAGCGCAAAGCGCACCAGCTCCACGCCGTGGGTGAACGGGTTCACCGCGCACAGCCAGTACAACCACGGACTGGCCTCGAGCATCTTCCACAGCGGATACAGCGCCGAAGACAGGAAAAGCATCGGGAAGATGACGAAGTTCATCACCCCGGCGAAGTTCTCCAGTTGGCGGATCGCATTGGACAGCAACAGGCCCAGGGCGCTGAGCATCAAGGCCACCAGCAGCAACGCCGGGAGCGCGAGCAGCAGGCCCGTGGCCGGAGGCTGGACGCCATACAGCCAGGCGATGGCGAGGAAGGCATAGACTTGCAACAGTGAGATCAGCGCAGTCGCGAGCAACTTGCTCGCCAGCAGGAAGGCCCGGGGCAGGGGGCTGGTCAGCAATACGCGCATGCTGCCCATTTCCCGGTCATAGACCATCGACAGCGAGCCTTGCATGCCGTTGAACAACAGGATCATGCAGGCCAGCCCCGGTACGATGTACACCTCGTAGGGAATGTAGGTGTCGTAGGGCGCGATGATGGCGATGCCCAGCGCGGCCCGGAAGCCTGCGGCGAACACCAGCAGCCACAACAACGGCCGCACCAGGGCACTGAACAACCGCGTGCGCTGCAACACGAAGCGCAGCCATTCGCGCATCACGATGCCGCTGAAACATTGCCAATACGCATTCATGCGGCCACTCCCGGGATCGTCAACCGATGGAAGGCCGAGCCGAGGCTGCCGCCATGTTCCAGGCTCACATCCTCGGCGCGACCGCTGGCGACCAGTCGCCCCTGATGCACGATCAGCAGGTCGTCGCGGGGCTGCACTTCGTCCAGCAGGTGCGTGGTCCAGAGCACGCTGATGCCCTGTTCGCGGCACAGCTGGCGGATATGCTCGCCCAGGGCCTGACGGCTGGCCGGATCGAGGCCGACACTCGGCTCATCGAGCAGTAACAGGCGCGGTTCGTGCAGCAGCGCGCGGGCAATTTCGACCCGGCGCCGATGCCCGCCATTGAGGTCGCGCAGCCGCTCGTGACGCCGCTCGGTCAGGTGCTGGCGAGCCAGCTCGAGTTCAATCCGGACGTCGGCCTGGCGCCGGGCAAAGCCATGCAGCGCGAGGTGATAACGCAGGTTCTGTTCGACGCTCAGGTCCAGATCCAGGGTGCTTTGCTGGAACACTACGCCCAACTGGCGCAAGGCCTGGCGCGGCGCGACCTGCAATGAGTGGCCGCCGACCCGGATCTCGCCGTGTTGCACATCGTACAGGCGCGTCAGCAAGGCAATCAGCGTCGACTTGCCCGCACCGTTAGGCCCAAGCAGCGCGGCGAAGCGTCCGGCCGGCAGGCTGAAACTGAGCTGGCGCAGGGCTTCGCGCGCGCCGTAGGCAAAGCTCAGGTCGCTGACCTCCAAGGCGTTCATGGCGTTACCACCACGCCCCACGGATAACGCCCGACTTTTATCGACTTGAGCACCTTGCGGCTCTGCACGTCGATCACCGAGACGTCGCCGCTGACGCCATTGGTTGACAGCAATTGCTTCTGGTCCGGGCTGAATGCCAACTGCCAGACCCGCCGACCCACCAGCAGGTAATCCAGCACTTCAAAGGTTTGCGCGTCGATCACCGCGACATGGTTGGCGGGGCCCAGGGCGACGAACGCCAGCTTGCCGTCGGCACTGAGCTTGATCCCCACCGGCTGGACCTTGTCCGGATGCACGCCCTTGATCTGGAAGGTCAGGGTCTTGAGTACCTGGCGGGTGGCGACGTCGAGAATGCTCAAGGTGCCGCCGATCTCCGCCGAGGCCCAGAGCTGCGTGCCGTCGCGGTTGAATTCGACGAAGCGCGGTCGCTGGTCCACCAGGGTGTTATCGGCCAATGTCTGGGTGCTGGTGTCAATCCAGTGCAGCATGTTGGTGGTCTCGCTGGTGTTGACGGCCCACTTGCCGTCGGGGCTGACGGCCATGCCTTCGGGCTCGACGCCTACAGTGATCTGGCCGAGCACTTCGGAGGTCTCGGTGTCGATCACCGTGACCAGGGCGTCGTCTTCGTTGGAGACGTAGAGCCAGCGATCGTTGGGGTGCAGGGCGAACTGTTCGGGGTCTTTGCCGGAGGGCAACTCCTTGATGATCTTGCGGGTGGCAACGTCCATCACCTGGACGCGGTCCGAATCGCTGGCGCAGATGTACAGCAGGCGATTGTCATGGGACAGCAGCAGGCCCCGAGGGCGCTGGCCCACCGGCAGGGTGTCGACGACTTCCAGGCTCTGCATATCGATCAGGCTCAGGTTGTTGTCTTTTTCATTGGAGACCCAGGCGATGCTGGCGACGGCGGGACCGGCGGCGATCAACGCAGCGCCGAAGGCGATAATCTGGCAGAGCAGGGCCGGGTGAAGCAGAGAGCGGCGCATGGGGTTTTCCTTATTGTTGTTATTGATCAGGGGTAGCGGCAGCTGACTTCGGGCCGGTCGTAGCCCAGGCTGTCCATTTCGTTGCTGGGGTGCAGGAACCCCTCCTGGGGGGAAGTGCTGACCAGGGCGCGTGGCTGGACCAGCGCAATCGGCTGGCGCAACTGGCCATTCCAGGGGCGGTAGCTGAGCTTGCGGCCCTTGAAACCGTCGAGCGGCAGTTGGTCGCCGAGGGCCAGTTGGCGGATGGCGAACGGCTCATCCTGGCGCAGTTTGCTGACGGCGGCGGCGATGCTGCGCACGGCGATCCAGGCGGCAAAGTCGCGGTCGTTCATCCAGCGCCCGGCCAAGGCTTCGAAGCGTTTTTGCAACTGTGCCGCACCGTAGGTCTCGACAGTCTTGTGCCAGCCGGTCGGGGTCAGTCCCTGGGTGCCGGCGACTGGGCGCGGGTACCAGGTCTGGTAGGGCACGTATTCGCCAAAATCGCCGCGCTCGTCGGCCACCAGCACCACGTCGTACTCGGCGGTCTGGGTGAACAGCGGCATGTCGGCCTGGGCACTGCGGCGCTGGTCGTTGTCGAACTGCCAGGGTTTCTCGGCGACGATCTTCATGCCGAAGCGCTTCATGGCCCGGCGCAGGGCGGCGGCGTAGGCCTGGTCTGCGGGCGTCTGGCCGACAATCAGCAAGGCGCGTTGCCATTTGCGCACAACGCTGAACTGGATCAGCGCGTCGGCGAGTGTCGCGCGGTCAGGCAGGGTGTGCAGCACGTTGCCCAGGCAGTCGCTGGTGCGCAGGCTGTCGTCGGCGCTGCCGGCGTTGAACAGCAGGCTGTCGGGCAGCGCGGCGCTGAGCTGGCGCAGGCTGGCGGCCGGCGCATTCACCACGAACAGCCGCAGGCCCTGTTGATGCTGGGCGCGGGCAGCCTGGAGCAGCGCTTCGGGGCTGTCGGCGCTGGCGCTTTCGAGGCGATAGTCGTGTTTGAGGAAACGTCCGGTGCTGTTGCTGTCGACAATTGCCAGTTCGGCGCCGCGCAGCCCGGCATCGGTGGGCTCGGCAATCACATTGGACAGCAGCGGGCCGGGATCGGGACGATAACCCAAGTAACCGATGCGCACTTGCAACGCCACGGCATCGCCAGCCTGGGCGGTTGTCGCGGCCAGCAGATAAACCAGGGCAAAACGTGCGAGCCGGCGCATGACATCCTCCATTGCAGGTAGCGCCAGCATAGGAAGACCAAGGCCGCGGGGAAATATGCAGAAAGTACCGCCGGGGCAGTACCAAGGTACTAGCTCGGCGCGGGCGTCGGGGTTTTAGGATGGCGCTATCGTCATTCACCAGGGAGCGGACGGATCGTGCGGATACTCAAGACGCTGCTGTTGCCGTTGTTGCTGATCCTGAGCCTGATCGGGGTTAGTCGCCCCCCATCTTTACCGGTGGGAGCGAGCCTGCTCGCGAATACGGCGGCACAGCCACCCATGACGTCGCCTGGGCGACCGCTTTCGCGAGCAGGCTCGCTCCCACAGGATGTCGGTGTCCCACACGGGGCCGGTGTAGACCTGGGAGCGGGGCGCTGACCATGTCCGCCCTGTGGCGAATCAATCTCTGGGTCACGGCGTTCTTTGCCTTGGTCACCGTGGCCTGCGCTACCTTGCTGCTGCACCAGGCCGCCGCCGATGTGCAGCGTGAACTGCAATCGGCCGAGTCGGTGGTGCATTACCTGCGCGAAACCGCCGAGCGAGACCCGACCAGCCTTCAATCGCGGCTCACCGGCAGCCTGCGTCAC
>JAQZAY010000326.1 GCA_029239415.1 Pseudomonas sp.
TCATGCTAGATCCTTGTTCATGCGCCATAAGGGCAATCAGGGTAAAGCCGCGAGCTTAGCAGGCGGTCATCACCAATGGCTACCGGGATCAGAGCGCCTTTGGCTGCAGAAGTTCAGCCCTGGCCGGCAGGAAGACGGTTCGGCTTCGACGGCCGCTGTCGTGTCCTGCCAGCATCGCCTTGAAGCTGCCTGACACCCCCAGCGGCCAAACGCACTTCACCCACCCCTTGCAGCTTGCAGCTTGCAGCTTGCAGCGCCCACCAGCTTCTACCCCTCGAACGCCGCCTCCAAGGCGTCGTTGATCGTGCGCAGCACCTTGACCCTGGCCCAGCGCTTGTCGTTGGCCTCCACCAAGGTCCACGGTGCGATCGTGGTACTGGTGCGGTCGACCATGTCGCCGACCGCCTCGGCGTACTGGTCCCATTTCTCACGGTTGCGCCAGTCTTCCTCGGTGATTTTGAAGCGTTTGAACGGCACCGCTTCACGCGCCTCGAACCGCTCCAGCTGGGTCTGCTGGTCGATCGACAGCCAGAACTTCACCACCACGACCCCAGCGTCGCGCAACTGCTCTTCGAAGTCGTTGATCTCGCCGTAGGCGCGCTGCCAGTCGCTCGGCGGGCAGAAGCCTTCCACCCGTTCCACCAGCACCCGCCCATACCAGGAACGGTCGAAGACGGTGAACTTGCCCCGGGCCGGGATGTGTCGCCAGAACCGCCACAGGTAAGGCTGCGCGCGCTCTTCCTCGGTCGGCGCGGCGATCGGGACGATGCGGTACTGACGCGGGTCCAGCGCGGCGGCCACACGACGAATGGCGCCGCCCTTGCCCGCAGCGTCGTTGCCTTCGAACACGGCCACCAGCGCGTGCCGACGCATCTTCTTGTGCCGCAGCAACCCCGACAGGCGCGCCTGCTCCGCGATCAGTTGACGCTGGTAATCGTCCTTGTCCAGGCGCAAGGTCAGGTCCAGGCTGCCCAACAGGCTGCGCTGGTCGAGGCTGCGCCCCGGAGGTGCGCTATGGCCGGTCGAGGTGGGCGGGGCGTCCTTGGCCAGCGCATTCTGCAAGGCCTCCAGGATGATGCGTCCGACCGCCAGGCTGCGGTAGTACGGGTCCGCCCCTTCGATGATGTGCCAGGGCGCATAATCGCGGCTGGTGCGACGCAGCACGCGCTCGCCATAGCGCACGAAGCGGTCGTAGGTCCGCGACTGCTGCCAGTCCAACGGGCTGATGCGCCAGCTGTGCAACGGGTCGTCCGCCAGCGCCTTGAGCCGGGCCTTCATCTGCTGCTTGGAGAGGTGGAACCAGAACTTGATGATCAGCGCGCCTTCGTCGCAGAGCATCTGCTCCAGGCGCTCGGCACCGGCGATCGCCTGGTCCAGCACGGCGTTCTTGAAGTCGCCCTGCACGCGTCCTTGCAGCATCTGGCTGTACCAGTTGCCGAAGAACACCCCGGTACGCCCCTTGGGCGGCAGGGCCCGCCAGTAGCGCCAGGCCGGTGGACGGGCCAGTTCTTCGTCGGTCTTCTCGTCGAAGGTGCGCACCTCGATGAGTCGAGGGTCCATCCATTCGTTGAGCAGCTTCACCGTCTCGCCCTTGCCGGCGCCCTCGATGCCGTTGATCAAGATGATCAGCGGGAAGCGGGCCTGCGCCTTGAGTTCGTACTGCGCCTCCAGCAACGCTTCGCGCAGGGCCGGCTCTTCGGCGTCGAACACCGCCTTGTCGATGCAGTGGCCGATCTCCGCGGATTCGAACATGTCTGGCTCCTTCGATGATGAACAGGGCCGACGCCTCGGCCTGGGTCGTTGGCGGTTGGACACGCCAATCGTGTCGGTTGTTAGATCGTCTTGCGTGAATTCGCGCCAGAAGCCCCTTAAAATGATCGCTTCGTTGCCGTCGAGCCGCTCATGTCAGACTCTCCCGCTTCCCCCGCCCCACTGCACGCCCAGATCGACTGGGACGATCAGGGCCTGCCCCATTCGCGTCATTACGATGACATCTACTTCTCCCGCGAACAGGGCATCGCCGAAACGCACTACGTGTTTCTGGAGCAGAATCGGCTGCCTGAGCGCTTCGCGGCCCTGGCGCCCCACGAATGCCTGGTGATCGGCGAAACCGGCTTCGGCACAGGGTTGAACTTCTACTGCGCCTGGCAGTGCTTCGCTGAACACGCCCCGGCCGAAGCACGGCTGCACATGATCAGTGTGGAGAAATTCCCGCTCACCGGTGTTGACCTGGAGCGGGCCGCGCGCCTCTGGCCCAGCCTGGCGGCGTTTTCCGAACCGCTGCTGGCGCAGTACGTCGCGGTGCACCCCGGCTTCCAACAGTTCAGCTTCGACGAGGGTAGGGTTACCTTGACCCTGCTGATCGGCGACGTGCTCGAGCAGTTGCCGACCCTCGACGCCCGGATCGACGCCTGGTTCCTGGACGGTTTCGCACCGGCCAAGAACCCGGACATGTGGACCCCGGCGCTGTTCGAACAGATGGCGCGGCTCTCGGTGCCCGGCACCACGCTGGGCACCTTCACCACCACCGGTTGGGTACGGCGTGCGCTGATGGCGGCAGGCTTCACCTTGCGCAAGGTACCGGGACTGGGCAAGAAGTGGGAGATCATGGGCGGCACGTTCACCGGGGCGTCGACCGATGGCGTACCGACGGATCCCATCGCACCCTGGTACCGTCGCCCCCCTGCCGTGCCAGGCCCGCGTCAGGCGTTGGTGATCGGTGCCGGGCTGGCGGGCAGCGCCACGGCCCGCAGCCTGGCCAGCCGTGGCTGGCAGGTCGAGGTGCTGGAACGCCACACGGACGTGGCCCAGGAAGCCTCCGGCAACCCCCAGGGGGTGTTGTACCTGAAGCTGTCGGCCCATGGCACGGCATTGTCCCGGTTGATCCTGGCCGGTTTCGGCTATACCCGACGCTGGCTGACCCACCTGCAACGCGGCCACGACTGGGACGCCTGCGGTGTGCTGCAATTGGCGTTCGATGCCGCGGAAGCTGCCCGTCAGGCCAAGCTGGCCGACGCTTTCGACCCCAGCCTGCTGGCGACGGTATCGCGCGCGCAGGCCGAAGCGATCGCCGGGGTGGCGCTGTCGACGGGCGGCCTGTTCTACCCCGAGGGTGGCTGGGTGCATCCACCGGCGTTGTGCCAGGCGCAGCTGGCGCACCCACGGATCCAGGTCCGTGCCCATCGCCAGGTCCTGCGCCTGGCGCGGGTCGACGGCCTGTGGCAGGCCTGGGACGGCGAGCGACTGCTGGCCAGTGCGCCGGTGGTGGTGCTGGCCGGTGCCGCGGACGTCCGGCGTTTCGACGGCTGCGCCGACTTGCCGCTCAAGCGCATCCGTGGACAGATCACCCGGCTGCCCGCCACCGAAGGCAGTCAGGCACTGCGCACGGTACTGTGCGCACACGGCTACGTGGCGCCGCCTCGTGCCGGCGAACACACCCTTGGCGCCAGTTTCGACTTCCATAACCAGGACCTCACGCCCACCGTCCAGGAGCACCAAGGCAACCTGGACCTGTTGCACGAGATCTCCGACGACGTGCACACGCGCTTGCTCGGGGACGGCGCGTCGCCCGATCGCCTGCAAGGCCGTGCGGCCTTTCGCTGCACCAGCCCCGACTACCTGCCGATCGTGGGCCCCCTGGCCGACCGCGGCCTCTTCGATGACCGGTACGGCGCCGTGCGCAAGGACGCCCGCCAAGTACCCGACCTGCCCTGCCCCTGGCTCGAAGGCCTGTACGTCAACAGTGGCCACGGCTCTCGAGGCCTGATCACGGCGCCCTTGTGCGGGGAACTGGTCGCCGCCTGGGTGACGGCAGAGCCGCTTCCGGTGCCACGTGAGGTGGCGCAGGCCTGCCACCCTAACCGGTTTGCTCTGCGCACGCTGATCCGAGGTGAACGTACGGCAGGCCACCGTTGAGGCGCTGGCCGTTTGTCAGCTCGCCCTGCCGGACTTCAGTTGCCTTTGTACAAGGTGATAGAAAAAAGCCATTATTCACCTGACAAAATATTGTCGTACTGTACCAGCCAAGTAACACTACACTGGGTTTCAACAATAAGAGTGCGCGGAACCTTCCATCCCGCCTACCTATCGCAGTGTGGCACTCGATCAGGACATCGCCTGTCGGGAGGCTCTCCGATAGGGCTCGCGGTGCCTGATCCCATGGGCACGGCAGGCACGCTTGGACAGTCTTTCGGTGCAGAGCCGCATCGATCCGCCCGATAGCCAATTTTTTGGCGACTGAAGAACGTCACTTATTCCAGGGAGAAGCAACCCCATGCGCGTCATGACCCCCATCGCCAGCGCCGTGCTGCTGGCCAGCCTGTGTACGCACGCTCAGGCGATGTCGATCA
>JAQZAY010000327.1 GCA_029239415.1 Pseudomonas sp.
GCAAGGCTCAGATTCAAAGGGCCCCAACCATACAAGATCAGCCATCAAATACAAGTTTTGCCCAGGGTGTGACCCGATGGCTACCTGATGACGTCTGCCGCCCTTGCGCAGGAAGGGATTTGGTTATATTTTATACAGTTATTTCATCTTCATCATGTCATTCATCTATTCCAATTCACCTTTTTCAAAGTTAACTCACCTATGACCAACGCACCGACTAAAGCGCCACCGCTTTATCCGAAGAGCCATCTGCTGGCCGCGAGCGGCATCGCCGCCCTGCTCAGCCTGGCCCTGCTGGTATTTCCTTCCAGCGAAGTCGAGGCCAAGAAGACTACCTTGAGCCTGGAGCTCGAAAGCCCCGGCGAGCAGCTCAAGGACGAGGCGCTGGAGGCTCCGCTGGTACAATCGCAGGACGCCGCCGGCTCACCCTTCGCACAGGTCGAGACGCCCAAGCCTGCTACCGAGCAGGCCGCCGATGCTTCCCCTGCCGCTACCGAGAAGGAAGAGGCGAAACTGCCAGGCCATCGTGAAGTGACGGTTGCCCGTGGCGATACCCTGTCGACGCTGTTCGCCAAGGTTGGCCTGCCGGCCAACGCCGTCCACGAACTGCTGGCGAGCAACAAGCAGGCCAAGCAGTTCAGCCAGCTCAAGCACGGGCAGGTGCTGCAGTTCGAGCTCGACAAGGACGGCCAGCTGGCCAGCCTGCACACCAAGGTCAGCAACCTCGAGCGCATCCGCCTGACCCGCGGCGACAAGGGCTACAGTTTCGAGCGCGAGATCAGCAAGCCGGTCGTGCGCACCGCCTACGTCCATGGCACCATCAAGAGCTCGCTGTCGGCCTCGGCCCAGCGCGCGGGCATGTCGCACAGCCTGACCATGGACATGGCACGCGTGTTCGGCTACGACATCGACTTCGCCCAGGACATCCGCCAGGGCGACGAATTCGACGTGGTCTACGAGCAGAAGGTCATGGACGGCAAGGTGGTGGGCACCGGCAACATTCTCTCGGCCCGCTTCACCAACCGCGGCAAGACCTACACCGCGGTGCGCTACACCAACAAGCAAGGCAACACCAACTACTACACCGCCGACGGCAACAGCATGCGCAAGGCATTCATCCGTACTCCTGTGGACTTCGCACGCATCAGCTCGCGCTTCTCGAACGGCCGCAAGCACCCGATCCTCAACAAGATCCGTGCTCACAAGGGTGTCGACTACGCTGCTCCGCGCGGCACGCCGATCAAGGCGGCCGGCGACGGCAAGGTACTGCTCGCCGGGCGGCGCGGCGGCTACGGCAACACTGTGATCATCCAGCACGGCAATACCTACAAGACCCTCTATGGGCACATGCAGGGCTTTGCCAAGGGCGTGAAGACCGGTGGCACGGTCAAGCAGGGCCAGATCATCGGCTATATCGGCACCACCGGCCTGTCCACCGGACCGCACCTGCATTACGAATTCCAGGTCAACGGGGTGCACGTCGACCCGCTGGGCCAGAAGCTGCCGATGGCCGATCCCATCGCCAAGGCCGAGCGCCAGCGCTTCCTGCAACAGAGCAAGCCGATGATCGCCCGCATGGACCAGGAAAAGGCCACCATGCTCGCGTCGAACAAACGCTGAGGCGTGGCGCTCTATCTGGGAGTGATGTCCGGGACCAGCCTGGATGGCCTGGACATCGCGCTGATCGAACAGGGTGAGCAGCTACAGCTGCTCGCCACCCATTACATGCCCATGCCGGCGGACCTGCGCCAGGAGCTGCTCGCCCTGTGCGCCAGTGGCCCTGACGAGATTGCCCGTGCCGCGCTGGCCGAGAACCGCTGGGCGACCCTGGCGGCCGAAGGCATCGCCGAGCTGCTTGCCAGGCAGCAACTGGAGCCCGGCGCCGTCCGCGCCATCGGCAGCCATGGCCAGACCATTCGCCACGAGCCTGCGCGGGGCTTCACCGTACAGATCGGCAACCCGGCCCTGCTGGCCGAGCTGACCGGCATCAGCGTGGTGGGCGACTTCCGCCGTCGCGACGTCGCCGCTGGCGGCCAGGGCGCACCGCTGGTGCCCGCCTTCCATGACACGCTGTTTACCCATCTGGGCCAGCGCCTGGCCGTGCTCAACGTCGGCGGCTTCAGCAACCTGAGCCTGATCGATCGAGAGCAGCCGGTACATGGCTTCGACTGTGGCCCGGGCAATGTGCTGCTCGATGCCTGGATCGATCTCAAGCGCGGCCAGCAGTACGATGCCGATGGCGCCTGGGCCGCCAGCGGCTCGGTCATCGATGCGCTGCTCCGCGCATTGCTCAGTGATCCGTTTTTCGCTGGCACCGGCCCGAAAAGCACCGGCCGCGAAGTCTTCAACCTGCCTTGGCTGCACGGCCACCTGGGCCAGTTGCCTGCCTATCGCGATGAAGACGTACAGGCGACCCTGCTCGAGCTGACGGCGCGCAGCATCGTCGATTCGCTGCGTGGTGCCCAGCAAGGCACCGAGGCCTTGCTGGTCTGCGGCGGTGGCGCACGCAATGGCGCGCTGATGCGGCGCCTGGCAAGCCTGCTGCCCGATGTCCAGGTCGGCAGCACCGGCGCCCATGGCATCGATCCTGACTGGGTCGAGGCCATGGCCTTCGCCTGGCTGGCCCATTGCTGCCTGGAGCAGATCCCAGCCAACCGGCCCAGCGTTACCGGCGCCAGGGGACTGCGCCTGCTGGGCGCCATCTATCCGGCCTGACCCCTGCCCACGACGAAAAACGCCGCGCAAATGCGCGGCGTTTTCGTAAAGCCTACCCTGACTCAGATCGAGAACGAGGAACCACACCCGCAGGTGGTGGTGGCATTCGGGTTCTTGATCACGAAGCGCGAGCCTTCCAGGCCTTCCTGGTAATCCACCTCGGCACCTGCCAGGTACTGGAAGCTCATCGGATCGACCACCAGGGCCACGCCTTCGCGCTCGACCACGGTATCGTCCTCGGCCACATCCTCATCGAAGGTGAAGCCGTACTGGAAACCCGAACAACCGCCGCCCGTCACGAACACACGCAACTTCAGGCGCTCATTGCCTTCTTCATCGACCAGGGTCTTCACCTTGTGCGCTGCACCCTGAGTGAACTGCAAGGCTACAGGGGTAAAGGATTCGACGCTCATGCTGACTCTCCCGGCGCTGTGCCGCCATAAAACCTGATGACGCGCATTATCCGCTTCTCCGAGAAAATCGGTCAACAATACTGAAGCGGCAAGCTCCGACCTCAAGCTGCAAGTCGGCCGTGACCGCGCCTTCTCGAACTTGAAGCTCGAAGCTTGCAGCCGCTGTCAGGGCATCAGGCCGGCATGGGACAAGCCCATGCGCTCGTCGAGCCCGAACAGGATGTTCAGGTTCTGCACGGCCTGGCCCGAAGCGCCCTTGACCAGGTTGTCGATCACCGAGAGCACCACCACCAGGCCGCTGTCCTGTGGCCGGTGCACGGCAATCCGGCAGACGTTGGCACCGCGCACGCTGCGGGTTTCCGGGTGGCTGCCGGCCGGCATCACGTCGACGAACGGCTCATTGGCATAGCGCTTCTCGTACAGTGCCTGCAGGTCGACCGAGGTGTCAGTGACGGTTGCGTACAAGGTCGAGTGGATGCCACGGATCATCGGAGTCAGGTGCGGGACAAAGGTCAGGCCGATGTCCTGCCCGGCAGCCAGACGCAGGCCCTGGCTGATCTCTGGCAAGTGGCGATGGCCCTTGACCGCATAGGCCTTCATGCTCTCGCCCGCTTCGCAGAACAGCGATCCCACTGCGGCACCTCGGCCAGCGCCACTGACACCCGACTTGCAGTCGGCGATCAGGCGCAGCGGGTCGACCACGCCAGCCTCGAGCAGCGGCAGGAAGCCCAGCTGGGTTGCGGTCGGGTAGCAGCCCGGCACCGCGATCAGGCGTGCCCCGCGGATTTTCTCGCGGTTGACTTCGGGCAAGCCATAGACCGCGTCGGTAAGCAGGTCTGGCGCGCCATGCGGCTGGCCGTACCACTTGCCCCACTCCTCGGCATCCTGCAGGCGGAAGTCGGCGGACAGGTCGATGACCCGGGTACCGGCGGCCAGCAGCTCGCCCGCCAGCGCATGGGCGACGCCATGCGGCGTGGCGAAGAAGACCACGTCGCACGCGGCCAGGGCCTTGGTGTCCGGCACGCTGAAGGCCAGGCCATCGTAGTGACCGCGCAGGTTCGGGTACATGTCGGCCACCGCCACGCCGGCTTCGGAGCGCGAGGTGATCACCGCCACTTCGGCCTGTGGATGCTGTGCCAGAAGACGCAGCAGCTCGACGCCGGTGTAACCCGTGCCGCCAACGATACCGACCTTGATCATAACGCTTGCC
>JAQZAY010000328.1 GCA_029239415.1 Pseudomonas sp.
GGGGTGATCTTGTCGCAGTTGGAGATGCACACGATGGCGTCGGCGCAGTGGGCGTTGACCATGTACTCGACCGAGTCGGCGATGATCTCGCGGCTCGGCAGCGAGTACAGCATGCCGTCATGGCCCATGGCGATGCCGTCGTCGACCGCGATGGTGTTGAATTCCTTGGCCACGCCACCGGCGCGCTCGATCTCGCGGGCGACCAGCTGGCCCAGGTCCTTCAGGTGCACGTGTCCCGGGACGAACTGGGTGAACGAGTTGGCGATGGCGATGATCGGTTTCTTGAAGTCGTCATCCTTCATCCCGGTGGCGCGCCACAAGGCACGTGCACCGGCCATGTTGCGGCCGTGGGTGGAAGTCTTGGAACGGTAATCAGGCATGAAGCACTCCTGGCGGCTGAATCAGGTCACAAAAAGGGGAGTGAGCTTCTCTTGTCCTTTGCACCGAAGGCCGGTTGCCACTGGCACGGATGAGGCCGAAGGACCGCGGGATCGCCGCGTGTTCGGCCAGAGCTCATAAACCCGCCGGGGATGTCTGGCGATGAATAGCCCGATTCTACACCGCTGGCGCGGTGAAGGAATGCCGATGTGGATGGCTGGCGGCTTTACGGCGGTGGATGGGTAGATTTTCGGCCGCTCGTCCACTGGACTTGGTGGCGAGATAGCCGCTTCAACATGAACGCGCCGCACAGGCCAATGGCAATGAAACTCAAGGCAAGGTCGATGGGCAGGCCGGTATGCGCCAGCGCGATCAGGCCACTGGCCAGGCCTGCGGTTGCAAACAGCAGGGTGTTGTTGAGGGCAGCCGCGGCACCTGCCCGTTCGGGGTGGCGTTCGAGTGCGCAGGTGGTAGCGGCGGGGCGGGTGATGGTGGTGCCGGCGGTGCAGAGCGCCATCGGCAGCAGGATGGCCGCCACCGATAAGCCCCCGAGCATAAGCCAGGTCCACAGCAGCAAGCCTGCGCAGCCGATCAGCGCCAGGCCGATGGCGACCTGGGTGTTGGGGCTGACTTTCGTGTTGACCGCACCGGCAACAAGTCCGCCGGTGATGTAGGCCGCGCCATACCCAATGAAGACGAACGAAAACTCATACTCGCTCAGCCCCAGCAACTGCATCAATAAGAGAGGGGAGGTGACGATGAAACTGAAGTGGCAGGCAAAGGCCATGGCGGACAGCGCCGAGTACGCTAGGAAAACCCGGTCCTTTGCCAGTATCCAATAGCCGTGGAAGATCCCGCCGGCAATGGGCGGCTCGCTGACACCGCTCGGTAATGTCGAGCAGAGCCACAGTACGCCAAGCGCCAGGCCAATGAAGGCGATGAAACTCGCGGTCCATCCGAATCTGCCTTGCAGCAGGCTGCCGGCCAGCGGAGAAAGCGAGATCAACACGCCGCTGGCACTGGTCAGGAGGATGCGCATGCGGTTGCGTTGCGCGCCGGTGAAGATGTCCTGGACCAGCGCCTGGCTGAGCACGAAGCATCCACACCCCAGTGCCTGAAGCACCCGGCAGATGATGAACATCGGGTAGTCGATCGCCAGCACGCAGCCCAGAGCGCCCGCGATGGCGATGATAAGACCGGCCATCAACAGAGGTTTGCGCCCCATTCGATCGGACAAAGGGCCAATGAGGGACTGGGACACGGCAACGCCCAATGCGAACAGGCTGATCGAGAGCGCGATGCTTGAGATGTCGACGCTGAACGTCGTGGCCAAGGCCGGGAAGGACGGGAGGATGACGTCGAGCGGGAAGACGCCCAACAGGCTCATCAGGAGCAGAAGCAGGACAGTTCTGGAGACCATTGTTGTTCTTCTTTTCGATGGCGGAAAAGTCGAACGGTAGCGCTGATTATCTACAGATTTGGTGCAGAACGATCTGACTGTTGCGTAGGAAACTTCTTCTTTGAACGCGCAGGTGGGGCCGCAAAGCGGCCCCGCCACGGTTGATCAGCTATTAGGCAACAGCCGGCAAGTAATGCTCTTGATATACCGGGTCTCCGCGATCGCCGGGTGCACCGGGTGGTCCGGGCCCTGCCCGCCGCGCTCGAGCAGCTGCAGATTGCGGTCCAGGTGGCGGGCGCTGGTCAGCAGGATGCCGTTGAGGTCGTCCTCGGGCAGGTGCATCGAGCAGGAGGCGCTGACCAGGATACCGTCCTTGGTCAGCAGGCGCATGGCCTGTTCGTTGAGGCGGCGGTAGGCGGCCTCGCCGTTCTTCAGGTCTTTCTTGCGCTTGATGAAGGCGGGCGGGTCGGCGACGATGACGTCGAAGCGCTCTTCGGCGGCCTTGAGCTCCTTGAGGGCTTCGAACACGTCGCCTTCGATGCAGGTGAGCTTGTCGGCGATGCCGTTGAGCCCGGCGTTGCGCTCGACGCCATCGAGGGCGAAGGCCGAGGCGTCGACGCAGAACACTTCGCTGGCGCCGAACGCGCCGGCCTGCACGCCCCAGCCACCGATGTAGCTGAACAGGTCGAGCACGCGCTTGCCCTTGACGTACGGGGCCAGGCGCGCGCGGTTCATGCGGTGGTCGTAGAACCAGCCGGTCTTCTGGCCTTCGCGCACCGGGGCCTCGAACTTGACGCCGTTCTCTTCCAGCGCGACCCAGTCCGGGACCTCGCCGTAGACGGTCTCGACATAGCGGCCCAGGCCTTCGGCGTCACGTGCTGCCGAATCGTTCTTGAACAGGATGCCGCTTGGCTTGAGCACCTGCACCAGGGCGGCGATGACGTCGTCCTTGTGCTGCTCCATGGTGGCCGAGGCCAGTTGCACCACGAGGATGTCGAAGAAGCGATCGACCACCAGGCCCGGCAGCAGGTCGGAATCGCCGTACACCAGGCGGTAGCAAGGCTTGTCGAACAGGCGCTCGCGCAGCGACAGGGCGACGTTGAGGCGATGCACCAGCAAGGACTTGTCCAGCGCGAGCTTGGCATCGCGCGACAGCAGGCGGGCGCAGATCAGGTTGTTCGGGCTCAGGGCAACGACGCCCAGGGGCTTGCCGTTGGCCGCTTCGAGGATCGCCTGCTCACCGGCGCGAAAGCCTTGCATCGGGGTCGCGGCGACGTCGATCTCGTTGCTGTAGACCCACAGGTGGCCGGCGCGCAGGCGGCGGTCGGCGTTGGCTTTGAGGCGAAGGCTGGGCAGGGACATGACGTCGCTCCGAAAAAAAGAGCGGGAGTATAGCGCGTTGGCCGCGCGCCCGGCGCGGCCAACGACAAACAGCGGTCTCAGCCTGCGAGGGCCTCGATGAGCTTCTGGTTGAAGGCCGGGATATCGTCTGGCTGGCGGCTGCTGATGAGGTTGCCGTCCACCACCACTTCTTCGTCGACCCACTGCGCCCCGGCGTTGCGCAGGTCGTCCTTGAGGGTCTTGTAGCTGGTCATCCGGCGGCCCTTGACCAGCTCGCTGGACACCAGCAGCCAGCCACCATGGCAGATGACCGCCAGCGGCCTGCCAGCCGCGTCATGGCTCTTGACCAGCGCCTGGGCGCCCGGGATCAGGCGGATGGTATCGGAGTTCTGCACGCCGCCTGGCAATACGAGGGCGTCGTAGAGGTTCTGGCTGGCGGCGTCGAAGGTGGTGTCCACGGTGAATTCGTCGGCGGGCTTGTCGTGGTTCCAGCCGCGCACCGTGCCGGTCTTCTCGCTGAGAATGTCGACGATGGCGCCACTCTGCTTCAGCGCATCGCGTGGGCCGGTCAGTTCAGCCTGCTCGAAACCGTCGGTAACGAGAATGGCGACGCGCTTGCCGCTCAAGGTTGTGGTCATGGATGTACTCCTTTCTCAATAGGCCTAAGAAAGAGGCACGCCAGCGCGACGGAAAGTTCCTGCGGACTCATCGGTGGTTGGTGCCCGAACCGGCTGCAAGGTTAAAATCGCCGCTTGTCCCCGAGTGCGTACGTATGTCCCAGGAAATCTCCCCCGAACTGATCCAGCAAGCCTTGCAGGGCATCAGCATTCCACCGCAGCCGCAGATCATGGTCGACCTGCAGTTCGAGCAGTACATGCCCGATCCCGACCTGGAAACCATCGCCAGGCTGATCTCCCAGGACCCGGGGCTCTCGGGCGCGCTGCTCAAGCTGGTGAACTCCCCGCACTTTGGCCTGAGCAACAAGATCGGCTCGATCCAGCGCGCGGTGGACCTGCTCGGCAGCCGCTCGATCATCAACCTGATCAACGCCCAGTCGATCAAGGGCGAGATGAGCGACGAGACCATCGTCATCCTCAACCGTTTCTGGGACACGGCCCAGGACGTGGCCGAAACCTGCCTGACCCTGGCCAAGCGCACCGGCCTGGAGGCTGTCGACGAGGCCTACACCCAGGGGCTGTTCCACGATTGTGGCGTGC
>JAQZAY010000329.1 GCA_029239415.1 Pseudomonas sp.
TTCTGGCCGAAAAAGGTCATCGTGCGCCTGTCGGACTTCAAGTCCAACGAATACGCCAACCTGATCGGCGGCAAGCTGTACGAGCCCGAGGAAGAGAACCCGATGCTGGGCTTCCGCGGTGCCTCGCGCTACATCAGCGAGTCGTTCCGCGACTGCTTCGAGCTCGAGTGCCGCGCCCTCAAGCGCGTGCGCAACGAGATGGGGCTGACCAACGTCGAGATCATGGTGCCGTTCGTGCGCACCCTCGGCGAGGCCAGCCAGGTGGTCGACCTGCTCGCGCAGAACGGCCTGGCTCGGGGCGACAACGGCCTGCGCGTGATCATGATGTGCGAGCTGCCGTCCAACGCCATCCTGGCCGAGGAGTTCCTCGAGTACTTCGACGGTTTCTCGATCGGCTCCAACGACCTGACCCAGCTGACCCTGGGCCTGGACCGCGACTCGGGCATCATCGCCCACCTGTTCGACGAGCGTAACCCGGCCGTGAAGAAGCTGTTGGCCAATGCCATCGCCGCCTGCAACAAGGCCGGCAAGTACATCGGCATCTGCGGCCAGGGACCTTCGGACCACCCGGACCTGGCCAAGTGGCTGATGGAGCAGGGCATCGAGAGCGTGTCGCTCAACCCCGACTCGGTGCTCGAGACCTGGTTCTTCCTCGCCGAAGGCCAGGCGAGCGCCTGATGCAGTGAACGCGGGGGCGGCTTGCCGAAGGCCGTCCTCGCCTGGTTTTTCCAGGGCGAGCTCCAGCGATGGATCCCGCCCTTTTTTGCGCACTCTACCTATGCAAAGCAGCAGCACCCTGTTTCCCGTGGCCTTGCTCAGCGCCGAACGTCGTGGCGACCTGAGCGAGGACGTCTACCGCATCAAGGCTGGCAACAGTCCCGATTCCAGTGTCAAGCTGGCAGTGACCCGCCTGGGCCTGGCCGACCCGCGGCGTGCCCCCGGCACGCCGGTCATCCTCCTGCACGGCAGTTTTTCCAACCGGCGGTTCTGGTATTCCCCCAAGGGCATTGGCCTGGGCGCCCACCTGGCGCGCGCCGGCTTCGATGTGTGGATACCCGAGATGCGCGGCCACGGCCTGTCACCGCGCAACCAGAGCTGGCAGCACAACCGGGTGGCCGACTACGCCCGCTACGACCTGCCGGCCATCGGCGCCTTTGTCCACGAGCAAGCCGGCCAGGCAGCGCACTGGATCGGCCACTCGCTGGGCGGCACGACCCTGGCCGCGGCGCTTGGCGGGCAGTACCTGGACACCCACCTGGTCGCCAGCGCGGCATTGTTCGGTAGCCAGGTGAGTCGCGTCTACTGGCCGCTGAAGGTGCCGCCGGTGGCCTGGGGCAGTCGCCTGCTGCTCAAGCGGTTCGCCCATCTGTCCGGGCCGCGGCTCAAGCGCGGGCCGGAGGACGAGCCCATCGGCCTGGCGCTGGAAAGCCTGCGCTGGCATGGCTTGTTCGGGCGTTTTGGCGACAGGCAGGACGACTGGTGGGCAGGTCTTGCCCAGGTCAGCGTACCGGTGCTGGCCGTGGCCGGGGCGGGAGATCGCCAGGATCCGGCCTGGGCGTGCCGCAAGCTGCTCGAGCAAGTGGGCAGTGAGCACAGGCAGTTCGTGTGCCTGGGCCGGGAAAACGGCTTCGAGGCATTCGGGCATGTCGACATGCTGGTCAGCAAGGCGGCGCAAGCCCAGGTGTGGCCGTTGGTGGAGCGCTGGTTGCGCAATCCCCTGCAGCCCTTGCTGGGGGAGGCCGCGGCGGTTTCGCCGACGCCGGGTTACGGTTAGGATGATTGGGCCGGCTAGATCCGACCTTCGTTGTGACTGACAGGAGCTTCCCATGCAGCACTACATAACCCCCGATCTGTGCGATGCCTACCCTGACCAGGTTCAGGTGCTGGAGCCGATGTTCAGCAATTTTGGCGGCCATGATTCGTTTGGCGGCCAGATCGTCACCCTCAAGTGCTTCGAGGACAACTCGCGGGTCAAGGAGCAGGCCGAGCTCGACGGCAAGGGCAAGGTGCTGGTGGTCGACGGTGGTGGCTCGCTGCGCTGCGCCCTGCTGGGCGACATGATCGCCGAAAAGGCGGCCCGCAACGGCTGGGAAGGCCTGGTGATCTACGGCTGCGTGCGCGATGTCGATGTCCTGGCGCAGACCCAGGTCGGCATCCAGGCCCTGGCCAGCCATCCGCTGAAAAGCCAGAAGCGCGGCCTTGGCGACCTGGATGTGGTCGTGACCTTCGCCGGGGTGTCCTTCCACCCCGGCCACTACCTGTATGCCGACAACAACGGTGTGATCGTCTCGCCTGTCCCGTTGAAAATGCCGGAGTAAACGCGCAACCGCGCTGATGGAGTATCGATGTTCGAGGAAGACAACGCGCAGTGGGGGCTGGTGCATGCCCTGGTGCTCGATGGCAAGGGCGGGGCGCGCAGCGTTGCGCGCACCGAGCTGGACGATCTCCAGTTGCAACCCCAGCAGAGCCTCTGGCTGCACTGGGACCGCAGTCATCCGCAGACGCGCAGCTGGTTGCTGCGCGAGAGCGGCCTGAGCGAGTTCGCCTGCGAGCTGCTGCTCGAGGAGAACACCCGGCCACGGCTCCTGCCGCTGGCGGACGAACAGATGCTGCTGTTCCTGCGCGGCGTCAATCTCAATCCCGGCGCCGAGCCCGAGGACATGGTCTCGGTGCGTATCTTTGCCCAGGCGCAGCGGGTCATCTCGTTGCGCCTGCGGCCCTTGCGCGCAAGCGACGAGGTGATCCAGCAACTGGCGCAGGG
This sequence comes from Pseudomonas sp., assembly GCA_029239415.1. The sequence goes on from JAQZAY010000329.1 coordinate 2,762, forward strand.
CAGGGGGCCCAAGACCGCGTCCGAGCTGTTGCTGGTCATGGGGCAGTTGCTGACCGAGAAGGTCCAGGGCCTGGTCAGCGATCTCTCGGAAATGGTCGATCTCGAAGAAGAACGGACCGAATCCGACGAGCGGTACAAGACCGCCCAGGGCGCCTTGCAGCAGATCCGCCGCCGTGCGGCCGGCCTGCGCCGTTTCCTGGCCCCGCAGCGCGATATCTATGCCCAGCTCTCGCGCAGCAAGTACGGCTGGTTCGCCAACGACGACGCCGATTACTGGAACGAGCTCAACAACAGCCTGATCCGCTATCTCGAGGAACTCGAGCACACCCGCGAGCGCGCCGCGCTGGTGCTCGAGACCGAGGACCGCAAGCGCGACGAGCGCATGAACCGCACCATGTACCGTTTCGGCATCATCACCTGCATCTTCCTGCCGATGAGTTTTCTGACCGGCCTGCTGGGCATCAACGTCGGCGGTATCCCCGGGTCCGACAGCCCGCACGGCTTCCTCTACGCGAGCCTGCTGGTGCTGGGCCTGGCGCTGGGACAGTGGTGGTTGTTCCGGCGCCTGCGGTGGGTGTAAGCCACGGCACGGGTGTGACCCGACGTCTGTCCTTCTCGTCTCTGACTGACACTGCGCGAGGTGCCCATGCACGATCCGTTTGAAGAATCACTGCGCGACCTGCTCAAGGCTTCGCCGTCCGGCCACGACCGGGACGACGATGCTTGCCTGGGGCGGGTCCTGAAAACCGCCAACCGCCAGGTTGGCGCGGGCGACCTGTTCAGCCTGCTGGGCCGTTGGAGCCAGGCACTGATGATCGCCGTGAACAATGGCTCGGCGCACGTGGCGCCGGTGCGCCGCAAACCTGCCACAGGCAACGCTGATAAGGCTGATTGAATATGGAACTTGATCTCTGGACACAGAGCCTGGTCACCGCCATGACCGCCCTATGGACGAAAGTCGCGAACTTCATCCCCAACCTGTTTGGCGCGCTGGTCGTGGTGCTGCTCGGTTTCGTGGTGGCCAAGCTGCTCGATACCCTGTTGTCCAAGCTGCTGGCCAAGCTTGGCCTGGACCGTCTGATGGCCGGCACGGGCCTCACCAAGATGCTGAGCCGGGTGGGCATCCAGGTGCCGATCTCGACCTTGATCGGCAAGATCGTCTATTGGTTCGTGCTGCTGATCTTCCTGGTCTCGGCGGCCGAGTCGCTGGGGCTTGAGCGGGTGTCCGCCACCCTGGACATGCTCGCGCTCTACCTGCCCAAGGTGTTTGGCGCAGCGCTGGTGCTGCTGGTCGGCGTGCTGCTCGCGCAGCTGGTCAACGGCCTGGTGCGCGGCGCCGCCGAGGGCATCGGCCTGGACTATGCCGCCGGGGTAGGACGCATAGCCCAGGGACTGGTGATCCTGATCGCGATTTCGGTGGCCATCAGCCAGCTCAAGGTCAAGACCGACCTGCTCAACCACGTCATCGTCATTGGGCTGATAACCGTCGGTCTGGCAATTGCCCTGGCGATGGGCCTTGGCAGCCGCGAAATCGCCGGCCAGATTCTGGCCGGCATCTA
>JAQZAY010000330.1 GCA_029239415.1 Pseudomonas sp.
GCCGACCATCCACAACCCCAGGGCGAACAGCCCGAATACGGTCAGCGCAACGCCCCAATGCAGAACGATGCTGACCCAACCATAGCGAGAAGTGGAATTGCGTAGTTGCATGTGCCGGAACCCTGTAAGAACTGCGCTCAAGATGACTGACTTATTTATCGAATTAAAGCGGAAAATCTCGCTTTGAAATATCGATAAAGTTGATTAAGACAGTATTAAGCGCACTGCTCTGAGGCCAGGAACGCGGTTTTATACGCGTAAAGGCGCCGCCGACCCGCGAAAAGGCCGACGGCTGCGGTGCGAAACCTACGGCTGCACTGTAGGTTTCGTTACTTCTACCTTGTTTTTGGATTCAACCGGTTTTTTCGCTTCGGCTGGCTTCTTGACCACAGGCTTCTTGGGCTCCGGTTTTTTCGTTTCCACTTTCTTCACCGGCGCAGCCTTCTTCGCAGGCTCTGCCTTGACCGGTGCGGGCGCGGGCACGACGGCGGGCACCGGAACAGGTGCAGGCGTGGGCGCTGGAACGGGAGCAGGTGCAGGCGCCGGTACTGGCGCAGGTACAGGCTCGACGGGCTTGGCCGCTGGCGTCTCACCGCCGCCGAACCACTTGGAGAAGAACCCAGGCTTGCTCTCGGCAGCCTTGACCGGCGCTGCTGCAGGCGGGGCGACCTTGACCGGTTCGAAGGACTTGCCTGCCGCCAGATCAACCACTTGGCCGGCCGCACGCTGACCGCTGCGCAGCGCGCCTTCCAGCGTGCCGGGGTACAGCGAGTCAGTGTGTTCGCCCGCGAAGGCGATACGCTGCTGCGGCTTCTCCCAGACCTTCCAGAACTTGCTGATCTGCCCCGGTCCGTAGGCCAGGTACGCGCCGCCATACGAAGGATCGGTGCTGTAGCGACGGATCTCGTAGCCGGTGTAGGCACCGCGCGCCTGTGGGTAGAACGCGTGCAGGCGGATTAACACCTGGTCGACCATCTGCTTGTCGCCAAAGGCCTGCAGCAGGCGGGCGTTGTCACCGGACAGGTTGATCACCACATTGGCGCCACCCTTCAAGGCGGGCTCGATCCACAACATGCCCAGCCCGGTGTTGCTGTAGATCTCGCCGGACATCCGCGCCTTGCTGTCCCAGACTGGCGTCTTGAACTTGAGCAGCAACTGGTCGCGCCACCCGTAGTTGGTGCCCTTGATCGCCGCCAGCTGGCGGTTGTCCAGTGCAGGGGTGAAGGCGATCTTGCCCAGTGCACGCAGAGGGACGGCCAGGACCACGTAGCTGGCCTGGTAGCCCACGGCGCCCACTTTGACGGTCACGCCGTCCTTGTCCTGGCTGATGGCCGACACCGGTGAATCGGTCTTGATGGTCTTGATCTGCTTGACGAACGCCTGGGCCAGCACCGGGCTGCCACCGATCAGGCGCGAGGCGCGCAGATCACGGTCGTCGATGTCCTGATAGACCCGGTTCTGCTGGGCAAAATACAGCAGCGACAGACGCGACGGTTCGTCGTAGCGCGTACGAATCTTCTGGTTGATCAGCTGCCGCGCAGTGGCGGGAAGTTGCAGGCGATCCAGCCAGTTGGACACGTTGATCTGGTCCAGGGCGAACAGGGTGCTGGTCGCACCTGGGTTTTCCGGATCCTTGACCGAGCGGGCGAGGTCATCCAGGGTTTTCTCGTAGCGCTTGAGGGCTTCCGCAGTCGCTGGCTGCTTGGTGGCCAGGTCGGCAGCGGTGAAGTATTCGCCGTCGATCAGGTAGCCAGGGTTGCGGACGAATTCCGGCGCCGGCTGGGTGGCCAGCTTGAAGGTGTTCACGTAACCATTGAGCACCGGCTGGACCTTGCTGCCGCCGATCCATTCGCTGGTGGCCAGCCCCGAGCGGCCGCCGAGGCTGGGTCGTGCTTCCAGCAAGGTGACTTGCCAGCCTTTGGCCTGCAGCTCGTAGGCGGCCGTCAGCCCCGCCAGACCGCCGCCGACGACGATCGCCGTCTGTGCCTTGTCATTGCCCAACGCCTGCGCGCTGAACAGCCCTACTACTATCAGCGCCCAGGCGCGCAACCAACCAGCAGACATGCAGAGAACTCCGGCAGAGCAAGCGAAATGGCCGGATCGAGCCCCGGCAGTGGCAAATTGCCGCGCAGCATACGCCAGCGGCATAGTGCCCGCCAGTGTCGCCATCGAGCATGTTTGGGTTGTTAGCCGAGGCCTCATTGCATAGGCTTGCGCGACTGTTTGCCAAGCGTGTTGCCGCGGGAGAGAAAGATGGGACTCAACGATCAGTGGATGAAACGAGACCTCGAGGTCTTGTGGCACCCCTGCACCCAGATGAAAGACCACGAGCGGCTGCCGCTGATCCCGATCAAACGCGGCGAAGGCGTGTGGCTGGAGGACTTCGAGGGCAAGCGCTACCTGGACGCGGTCAGCTCCTGGTGGGTCAATGTCTTCGGGCATGCCAATCCGCGCATCAATCAGCGCATCAAGGATCAGGTCGATCAGCTGGAGCACGTGATCCTGGCCGGTTTCAGCCATCAGCCAGTGATCGAGCTGTCGGAGCGTCTGGTCAAGATGACGCCCGAAGGGCTGACTCGCTGCTTCTACGCCGACAACGGCTCTTCGTGCATCGAAGTCGCGTTGAAGATGAGCTTTCACTACTGGGTCAACCGCGGTCAGCCGAACAAGAAGCGCTTCGTGACCCTGACCAACAGCTACCACGGCGAAACCATCGCCGCGATGTCGGTGGGTGACGTGCCGTTGTTCACCGAGACCTACAAGGCGCTGCTGCTCGATACCCTGAAAGTCCCCAGCCCTGACTGCTACCTGCGGCCCGAAGGGATGAGCTGGGAAGAACACTCGCGCACCCTCTTCCAGGCCATGGAACAGACCCTGGCCGAACACCATGAAAGCGTGGCCGCGGTGATCATCGAGCCGTTGATTCAGGGCGCGGGGGGCATGCGCATGTATCACCCGGTGTACCTCAAGCTGTTGCGCGAAGCGTGCGACCGCTACGGCGTACACCTGATCCACGACGAGATCGCCGTGGGCTTCGGTCGCACCGGGACGATGTTCGCCTGCGAGCAGGCCGGCATTCGCCCGGATTTCCTGTGCCTGTCCAAGGCGCTGACCGGCGGCTATCTGCCGCTGGCGGCCTGCGTGACCACCGATGACGTCTACAGCGCCTTCTACGACGACTACCCGACCCTGCGTGCCTTCCTGCATTCGCACAGCTACACCGGCAACCCGTTGGCCTGTGCTGCGGCTCTGGCCACGCTGGACATCTTCGAGCAGGACAACGTCATCGAGAACAACCGCGCCCTGGCCCAGCGCATGGCCACTGCCACCGCGCACCTGGCCGACCATGCCCACGTGGCCGAGGTGCGTCAGACCGGCATGGTCCTGGCCATAGAAATGGTCCAGGACAAGGCCAGCAAGACCGCCTACCCCTGGCAGGAGCGACGCGGACTCAAGGTGTTCAACCACGCCCTGGAGCGCGGCGCGTTGCTGCGGCCGCTGGGCAGCGTGGTGTATTTCCTGCCGCCCTATGTGATCACGCCGGAGCAGATCGACTTCCTGGCCGAGGTGGCCAGCGAGGGGATCGATATCGCCACGCGCAGCAGCGTGAGCGTGCAGGTGGCTGAAGATTTCCATCCCGGGTTTCGCGATCCGGGTTGAGGTTGTTCAGTGCCTGTACCGGCCTCTTCGCGGGCAGAGGGCTCGCCGCCCGCCCCGCTCCCACAGGAAGTTTCGGTCGCTCATGCGGTCCTTGTGGGAGCGGGCTCTGCCCGCGAAGAGGCCAGAATAAACACCACAAAATCACCAGAGACACCCCCATGCGACTGTCCCGCTTTTTCATCGACGCCCCCCTGAGCCTGGGCGAACACGAACTCCCCGAAGCCCAGGCCCACTACATCGGCCGCGTGCTGCGCATGGCCACCGGCGACAAGGTCCAGCTGTTCGACGGCAGCGGTCAGGAATTCCTGGGCACCTTGCTGGAAGTGGGCAAGAAACGTGTCAGCGTTACCCTCGACGAACAGTTCACCGGCCAACCCGACTCGCCGCTTGCCATCCATCTGGGCCAGGGTCTGTCCCGTGGCGAGCGAATGGATTGGGCGATCCAGAAGGCCACCGAACTGGGCGTGAGCGAGATCACCCCGCTGGTGAGCGAACGCTGCGAGGTCCGCCTCAAGGACGAGCGCGCCGACAAGCGCCTGGCCCACTGGCGCCAGGTGGCCATCAGTGCCTGCGAGCAATGTGGGCGCTCCAGCGTGCCGGTGATTCATTCCCCGCAAGTGCTGGGCGAGTG
>JAQZAY010000331.1 GCA_029239415.1 Pseudomonas sp.
CACGAGAAGGAAGCCGAGATCATCGCCCAGGCTGGCCGGCCGGGTGCGCTGACCATCGCCACCAACATGGCCGGCCGCGGTACCGACATCCTCCTGGGCGGCAACTGGGAAGTCGAGGTGGCGGCCATGGACGCCCCGAGCGACGAGCAGGTCGCGCAGATCAAGGCCGACTGGCAGAAGCGCCATCAGCAGGTCATCGAGTCGGGCGGCCTGCATGTGATCGCCTCCGAGCGCCACGAATCGCGTCGTATCGACAACCAGTTGCGCGGCCGTGCCGGGCGCCAGGGCGACCCGGGCTCGAGCCGCTTCTACCTGTCGCTCGAAGACAGCCTGATGCGCATCTTCGCTTCCGACCGGGTGAAGAACTTCATGAAGGCCCTGGGCATGCAGTCCGGCGAGGCCATCGAGCATCGCATGGTGACCAACGCCATCGAGAAAGCCCAGCGCAAGGTCGAGGGCCGCAACTTCGACATCCGCAAGCAACTGCTCGAGTTCGACGACGTCGCCAACGAGCAGCGCAAGGTGATCTACCACATGCGCAACAGCCTGCTGGCCGCGCAGAACATCGGCGATACCATCAAGGACTTCCGCCAGGAAGTGCTCGACGCCACCATCAGCCAGCACATCCCGCCACAATCGCTGCCCGAGCAGTGGGACGTGCCGGGACTGGAAGCGGCCCTGGCCAGCGACTTCGCCGTGAAGCTGCCGATCCAGCAGTGGCTCGACGAAGACGACAAGCTCTACGAAGAGACCCTGCGCGAGAAGCTGCTCAACGAGCTGGTCACTGCCTACCACGAGAAGGAAGAGCAGGCTGGCGAAGAGGCCTTGCGCACCTTCGAGAAGCAGATCCTGCTGCGCGTGCTGGACGACCTGTGGAAGGACCACCTGTCGACCATGGACCACCTGCGTCACGGCATCCACCTGCGCGGCTATGCGCAGAAGAACCCGAAGCAGGAATACAAGCGCGAGTCCTTCACCCTGTTCCAGGAGTTGCTCGACTCGATCAAGCGCGACGCCATCCGCGTGCTCTCGCACGTCCAGGTTCGCCGCGAAGACCCGGCCGAGGAAGAGGCGCGTCTGCGCCGCGAAGCCGAGGAGCTGGCCAGCCGCATGCAGTTCCAGCACGCCGAGGCGCCAGGCCTTGAAGTGGCCGAGCCGCAAGAGGAGGGCGCTGAAGTGGCGCTTGCCCAGGCGCCGGTGCGCAACGAGCAGAAGCTGGGCCGTAACGAACCATGCTGGTGTGGATCGGGCAAGAAGTTCAAGCACTGCCATGGCCAGATCGACTGATCGGGCCCTCCAGGCTTCACGCTGAAAACCGAACACCGCGCCGCGACCGGTCCTGACCTTCGCGGCGTTGTTCCATCTCAAGCACCGTCGCCGTCCGTGCGGTGCCTCTTTTTCTAGGAGCGATTACATGGCTGTTGGTCTGGGCCCTTTGCCAACCTTGCACCCGGTCCCGGGTTTCGAACTGGGTATCGCCTCTGCGGGCATCAAGCGTCCAGGACGCAAGGATGTGGTGGTGATGCGCTGCGCCGAAGGCGCCAGCGTCGCCGGGGTGTTCACCCTCAATGCGTTCTGCGCGGCGCCGGTCATCCTGGCCAAGCAACGCGTGCAGGGACCTGTGCGCTACCTGCTGACCAACACCGGCAATGCCAATGCGGGCACCGGTGCCCCGGGCCTGGCCGCGGCCGAGCGTACCTGCGCCAGGCTTGCCGAGCTGGCCGGTGTGGAGGCCAGCGCGGTGCTGCCGTTCTCGACCGGCGTGATCGGTGAACCGCTGCCTGTCGAGAAGATCGAAGGCGCACTGCAGGCAGCCCTGGACGACCTGTCGGAAGACAACTGGGCCGCCGCCGCCACCGGCATCATGACCACCGATACCCTGCCCAAGGGCGCCAGCCGCCAGTTCCAGCATGATGGCGTGACCATCACCGTGACCGGTATCAGCAAAGGCGCCGGCATGATCCGTCCGAACATGGCCACCATGCTCGGCTACATCGCCACCGACGCCAAGGTTGCCCCGGCGGTGCTCAAGGACCTGATGCTCGACGGTGCCAACAAGTCGTTCAACCGCATCACCATCGATGGCGACACCTCGACCAACGACTGCTGCATGCTCATCGCCACTGGCAAGGCGGCCGTTGCCGAAATCACCGAGGCCAGCGGCCCGCTGTTCGAGGCGCTGAGGAAAGCCGTGTTCGAGGTGTGCATGGAAGTGGCCCAGGCCATCGTGCGTGACGGCGAGGGCGCGACCAAGTTCGTGACCGTCGAAGTCAACGGCGGGGGCAATCACCAGGAATGCCTGGACGTCGGCTACGCCGTGGCCCACTCGCCGCTGATCAAGACCGCGCTGTTCGCCTCCGATCCAAACTGGGGGCGCATCCTCGCTGCCGTCGGTCGCGCCGGTGTGCCGCAGCTCGATGTCAGCCTGATCGATGTCTACCTGGGCGACGTCTGCATCGCCAGCAAGGGCGGACGCAGCCCGAGCTACACCGAGGAGCAGGGCGCTGCGGCCATGGCCCGCGAAGAGATCACCATCCGCATCGAACTGGGCCGTGGCCAGTGCAGCGAAACGATCTGGACCACCGACCTGTCCCACGAGTACGTGAAGATCAACGCCGAGTACCGCACCTGACCTGCTGACCGCCGGCGGGGCCGTCGAGCGCGGCGGCCTGGCCGGCAACAGTCTTCACTCCTTCCTCTGGAGCCGAACCATGAGCTACCAACTGATCATCGGCGACAAGCTCTACTCTTCCTGGTCGCTGCGTGGCGCCCTGGCCCTCGAGCTTGCCGGTGTCCCTTACGAAGAAACCCTGATCAAGCTCAACCAGCCCGACACCCGCAGGCGGATCCTGGCGTTCTCCGCCACCGGCAAGGTACCGCTGCTCAAGACCGACCACGGCATCATCGCCGATTCGCTGGCGATCGCCGAATACCTCGCCGAACGCCATCCCGAGGCCCAGCTCTGGCCGGCCGATGTCGCCGCGCGGGCGCAGGCGCGTTCGGCCTGCGCGCAGATGCACAGTGGCTTTGCCGCCCTGCGCAGCAACATGCCGTTCGACCTCTCGCGCTCCGAGCCACTGGAGAACATGCCGCTGGAGGTGCAGGTGGACATCGACCGTATCGTCGCGCTGTGGTCCGAATGCCGCCTGGTGGCCAAGCAAGGCGGTCCGTTCCTGTTCGGCAAACCGAGCCTGGCCGATGCGTTCTTTGCGCCAGTGGCCGTACGCCTGCGGACCTACCGGGTCGACGTACCTGCCGAGGCGGCGCTGTATATCGAGACGATCTACCAATGGCCGGCCTTCCAGGCCTGGCGCAAGGCAGGCCTGGCGGAGCGAGCAGGGTGAAACGCATTCATGTAGTGGCGGCGGTGATTCGCGGCGCCGATGGCCGGATCCTGATTGCCCGCCGTGCCGATACCCAGCACCAGGGTGGCCTCTGGGAGTTTCCTGGCGGCAAGGTCGAGGCGGGCGAGTCCATCGGCGCGGCCCTGGCGCGCGAGTTGCGCGAGGAGCTGAGCATCGACGTGACCGCTTCGCGGCCATTGATCAAGGTCGAGCATGACTATCCCGACAAATCCGTGTTGCTGGATGTCTGGGAAGTGTCGGGTTTCAGCGGCGAGCCGCACGGTGCCGAGGGCCAGCCCTTGGCCTGGGTGTCACCGCGTGAGCTCGCGCAGTACGAGTTTCCCGAGGCGAACCAGCCGATCGTGGCCGCGGCCATGCTGCCCGACCAGTACCTGATCACCCCCGAAGGCCTCGAGGTGCCGCAGATGCTGCGCGGGATCCAGAAGGCGGTCGCCGGTGGCGCCAGGCTGATCCAGCTGCGTGCACCGGACATGTATGATCCCAAGTACCGCGATGTGGCGGTCGATGCCGTGGGGCTCTGCGCGGGCAAGGCGCAGCTGATGCTCAAGGGGCCGCTGGAGTGGCTGGGTGACTTTCCCGCTGCGGGCTGGCACCTGACCGCGGCGCAGTTGCGCAAGTACGCGGCCAAGGGGCGGCCATTCCCGAAGGAGCGGTGGCTGGCGGCCTCGTGTCACAACGCTGAAGAGCTGGGATTGGCCGAGCAGATGGGGGTGGATTTTGTTACCTTGTCGCCGGTGCAGGCGACGCAGACGCATCCTGATGGCGTGCCGTTGGGGTGGGATCAGGCAGCGCGGCTGATCGAAGGGTTCCGGCATCCGGTGTTCCTGCTGGGTGGCGTTGGCCCGGATGATCGCGATCGCGCCTGGCAGGCTGGGGCGCAAGGGGTCGCAGGGATCCGGGCTTTCTGGCCTGAGATCCAGGA